>CAZEYN010000001.1:0-57384 GCA_964516075.1 uncultured Candidatus Saccharibacteria bacterium
CTGCCCCATAAGGAACGGGAAGTTGCGAACATGTTGGTTGGCTTGGAATTCGAAACGTTCTAATAATTCGTCTTTGACGAGGTCCATTTTTTGATCGAGTTCTCTATAAAAACCATCCCAGTCGGCCTCTTTGCGTTCTTTCAAACAAATACCGTGCTTGATACCAATGCGAACTAAATTGACGGTAGTAAATGACAGGTTGCCGCGGCCAGTAGAAATACCGTCGGACTCTGGAAAGACTGAGGCGAGAACGCGTGTACGACAGCCCATCGTGGCGATTTCAGTACGATAGTCGCCTGGCTTGTAATATTTAAGATTATACGGCGCATCAATGAAACAAAAATTTGGGAATAGACGCTTGGCTGAAACCTCCATGGATTTTTTGAATAAGTCGTAGTTCGGGTCTTCAGGATTATAATTAACTCCCTCTTTGACCTTAAAAATAGAAATTGGGAAAATTGGCGTTTCACCTTTACCGAGGCCATTTTCGGTAGCCTCAAGTAGAGACTCGGAAACTAAGCGGCCAGCCGGAGTAGTACAAGTGCCGAAGTTAATTGAAGTAAATGGTACTTGCGCGCCTGCACGCGAATGCATAGTGTTAAGATTATGGACAAAACCCTCCATAGCTTGTAAAGTTTCGCGCTCGACATCAGCGTTGGAAGCTTTAATGACTTCTTTAGGCCATCTAGATTTTTTCAATTTGTCATCATCGCCGTAGCTAGTATCGTCGGCAACCTCGAGTTTGAGATTTTTCCCGGTAAAATCATTGTATTTTTGGAGATTTTTCTGAAGGGCTTTACGGAATGATTTATCAACACCTGGCGCCATAGCGTAATCGAAATTAGGAATAGATTGACCACCGTGTTGCTCGTTTTGGTTAGCTTGAAGCAAGATTGCGGCAAGCGCACCATACGAACTAATAGAATTTGGGGTGCGAAGATGACCGTGACCGGTATTAAAACCACCATTTTCAAATAATACAAATGGATCTGATTGGCAGCAAGTAAGAGTGCCAGTGGCGTAAAAATCGAGGTCGTGAATATGAATGTCACCATTGTCGTGGGCAGCGGCAATTTCTGGCTTCAAAAGCAAAGCTTTAGTAAAGACCTTGGAGCCTTCGGCACCAAATTGGAGCATTTTGCCCATGGCGGAATCGCCATCAACATTGGCATTAGAACGCTTAATATCGGAATCTTCAGAGGCATCAGCATGAGAAATAGTGCGGTAAATCATCATGAGGTCGGACTTGGCGTCGCGAACACGCGAGCGCTCTTGGCGATATTTAATATAAGCGCGGGCGGTTTTCTTGAAGCTGGATGCCATTAAAACTTCTTCGACGATGTCTTGAATCTGTTCAACGTTAGGGGTGCGGACGGTGATTTCCTGCTCGGCGCGTTGCAAAACCTTTTCCGATAGTGCTTTGGCACGTTCAGCCTTGAATTCATCGGTGGCAAGACCGGCTTTGGCAATGGCCTCGGTGATTTTTTCCGGATCAAACTTAACAATTTTCCCATCGCGTTTAACGATTCGCTTGAACATTTTAATACCTCCTTTTGTTCAAATTTTTATGTATGACGCTATATTTAGTGCTTATACATAAGTATATACCACTATATATGGATTTGCAATAGTTTTTGACGGAATTTTTTAAAAAAATAAGAGCTTTAAACTCTTATTGCTGTTCTCTTAAAATGGTGGATCTTACTGGGCTCGAACCAGTGACCTTACGAATGTGAATCGTACGCTCTAGCCAACTGAGCTAAAGATCCATAAATATGGTATAATTATATCATGGATTTACAAAAATTTGAAGATGAACTAAAAGAGCTGGATGATTTCCTGGCGCAACCAGAGGCTTATGCCGATTCTGATTTCGCAGCGAAGGCTAAGCGAGCTGGGGTTTTGCGCGAAATTTTAGGTTTGAATAAAAAAATTGAACAATTTGAAACAAATTTAAACGAGGCGGAATCTCTGTTAAATGACCCAGAGTTAGGCGAGATTGCCAAGGAAGATGTAGTAAACTTAAAAAATGAGCTCAAAGTTTCACGCGAGAAGCTGGAAGAACTTTTGATTCCGCGCGACCCAGAAGACGATAAACCGGCAATTATAGAAATTCGGGCTGGCGCTGGTGGCGACGAGGCAAGTTTGTTTGCGGGTGAATTATATCGCATGTATCTAAAATATGCCGAAGGACACGATTTGAAAACTGAGCTGATTAGCAAAAACGAGAACGAAGCTGGTGGCATGAAAGAGATAATTTTTAAGGCGACCGGCGATAATGCTTATGGGCAATTAAAATTTGAGGGCGGAGTTCATCGCGTGCAGCGCGTGCCGGTGACGGAGTCCCAGGGGCGAATTCATACTTCTACGGCAACGGTGGCGGTTTTGCCAGAGGCTTCAGAACAAGACCTAGAGATAAAACCAGAAGATTTACGCATCGATATTTACCGCTCCGGTGGGCATGGTGGTCAAGGTGTGAATACTACGGATTCGGCGGTGCGTATTACGCATTTGCCAACCGGAATTGTAGTGGCGATGCAAGATGAACGTTCACAGCAACAGAACCGCGTGAAGGCGATGAATATTTTGCGTTCGAGGTTACTCGAGAAGAAGAAAGAGGAAGATTTGAAAAATGCCTCTGAGGCACGCAAATCTTTGATTGGGACTGGCGATAGAAGCGAAAAGATTCGAACTTATAACTTCCCGCAAGACCGAGTGACGGACCACAGAATTCATTATTCGCGTTCGAATATTCCAGCGGTGATGGATGGCGATATCGAGGACATAATCGCGGAGCTTATGAAAAATGAACGAGAACTTGCCAAAAGCATATAAACAGGGGTGGCAAGATTTTTATGGGCGAAAGTTTATTGTTGGTCCTAATGTTTTGATTCCCCGCCCAGAGACGGAATTTATTGTTGATGCGGTTTTGAATTTGGTGGGCAAGGCATATTTGCCCGGCGTGAAGCCCAACGAGGCTCAAATCGATGCTAGAAATTTGCAAATTTTAGATGTAGGAACTGGGTCTGGGTGTGTTGCGGTGACTCTAAAATTGGAAATTCCGGAAGCCGCAGTGGTGGCGAGTGACATTTCCGATGTGGCTCTTGAAATAGCCAAAGATAACGCCGCAAAATTAGGCGCAAAAGTAGAATTTATGAAGTCTGACTTAATGAATGAAATTACTTTTACGCCCGATGTAGTGGTGGCAAATTTGCCATATGTGGATGAAAATTGGGAATGGTTAGATAAAAAAGCTTTATCGCATGAGCCGAGTTTAGCGCTTTACGCTGGCGAACAAGGTTTGGAATTAACCAATAAATTAATTGAACAAGTGACTGAGCGAGGAGTAAAATATTTGATTTTGGAAGCTGATCCGTGCCAGCATTCGCAAATTACAGAATTTGCAGCAAAAAAAGGTCTCGAGCTTGTCGAGACCAGAGGTTTTATTTTGGTTTTTACTTATTCGAATAGCCCTCGAGCGTAACATTGACCGCCCTTTCGGAACCATCACGAATGACGGTGAGTTGGACAGTATCGCCTGGTTTGTATTCGCCGATAAGATTGGACAATGAGCCAGAGGCACCGACTTTGACACCGTTAACAGCAGTGACGATATCTTTATCTTTGAGGCCAGCTTTGTCGGCAGGACCGCCGCTAATAATCGCGGAATAAGTGGACGAACTATAGAGATAAGCACCAGCACTAACTGGTAAATTATAAGCCTTGGCAGCATCTGGGGTGATTTCGGAAGAATAGACGCCAAGATAAGCACGCTCGGCTTTGCCGGTTTCTAGTAGTTGAGACAACATGCCTTTGACGCTAGAAATTGGAATGGCAAAACCCATATTTTCGGCAGAAGTGCTAGTAGCGGTATTGATGCCGATAACTTCGCCAGCGGCATTAACAAGTGGGCCGCCGGAGTTACCAGAGTTAATAGCGGCATCAGTTTGAATCATATCGGTGAGAGTCTCGGTGTTATAGCTGGTGCCATCAGAGGCGGTGACGGAACGGCCAGTGCCAGAAATGATGCCAGAAGTAACAGTGTTTTGATATTCGCCAAGAGCGTTGCCGATGGCGATGACTTGCTGGCCAACGCTGATAGTTTTAGAATCACCGAGCGTAGCGACAGACAAGTTGGACGCATCTTTGACTTTAAGAAAAGCAACATCGTTTAATGGGTCGGTGGCGACAATCTCGACGTCTTCGTAAGTGGTGCCGGCGTCGGTAATGACAGCAACCGTGCTAGCCCCAGAAATAACGTGTTTATTGGTCAAGATATAACCGTCGCTAGAAACAATAATACCGGTGCCAGCGGCGGAAGAATTGGAACTTTGACCAAAGAAATTAGTAGTTTTAACTGAGGTAACTATAGAAACTACACTGCTTGAAACTTTTGCGGCAACGTCAGCGATAGAACCGTCAGTGAAATTGGTCGAATTACCATCGGTACCACTGCCAGAAAAAGTAATTGGCGTATCTGACTGGTTATAAGCTAGCCAACCTAAGCACAACCCAAAGCCGCCAAGTATAATAGCGACAATTGAAATAATTAAAGCTGTTTTTGAGTTGTTAATAGTAGTTCCCTTTTTAGTCTGTGGCTCTACTGGTATGATTTCTTGGTTTTCTGATTGTGTCATTTTTCCTTCCCTTTTAAACATTAAATATTGGATTACTAAAACCTAAAACGATGATGGCAATTAAAACTACACCGAAAATAACTGGACCTAAAATTTGGCGGAAACGAAAATCTTCTTGATATCTGATCATTGCTTGGCGTGCATAGTTATAAACATAGAGGAAAATCGTGAGGATGATAGCAAGCTGAGGAATTTTAATGCCAGAGGTGCCAAAAGTATAAATAATGGACCAAGATTGGCAAAGCCAAGTAATTTCGGCAAATAACAGCCCGCAAATGAGCGTGGTGAAGACAAAGTCTTTGTCTTCGCTTTGAGATAAGATATGACGACTAGTAGTGTAGCCAATTAAAAATACCAGCAAAACGATAACGATAGAGTCGAGACCGGATGTGGCAATAACAGAGGCGGTGATGCCGATAAAAGCGGTGATTAAGGACTGGACCATGGCGGCGGTTTCGGATGAAAGTGGCTTAATAAAGAGAAGCCAAATCGAGTAAAATGCCATCAGTACAAAGTCGACTGGAAGAAATTCTGGGCCGGCGAAATAAGCCAATAGCACCACGCTGATACCGACGATTAAATCGGCGAGGTTAGATTTAATATTAAGCGCCCAGTAGCGTGCGCGAACGGCAAAAATGCGCCATTTAGAAACTAAAACTAGAATAATGCCCAAGACTGGACTGTTTGATAAAACGGTGACTACGACCGCGCCAACGCCGAGAAGTAGGTTCAAGAAAACATGGACCATACTGCTAGCGATGTTGCGAGATTTCCTCGCCAAAACATAATCTGCCATATATTTATATTATACCAAAATTTTTAAAGTTGGCTTAAAAAAAGTGGTATAATAGGGATATATGGAGCCAAAATTTTTTCAAAAACATCCTTTACTAAAGGATCTACTTAGTTTAATGATTTTTGTGGTGGCGATTGTGCTGGGTACAATGTTTTTGAATACTTATATTTATCGTTCTTACAATGTGGTGGGCGAAAGTATGGAAAATACTTTGCATGAAGATGACCGCGTGATTGTGAATCGTGCGGCGGTTTCTTGGGCGCATTTTATAGGGCAGGAATACGTGCCAGAGCGGGGGCAGATTATTGTTTTTGCCAATGAAGACGAGGAGTTGGTAGCTAAATATAAAGCTGAGGGCGTTGAAAATCCAATGACTTGCAATGCGCCTTCGAATGTGACAGATCAATATATTATCAAACGCGTGGTTGCCTTCCCTGGTGAGCGCGTGGTAGTGAAAGATGGTGTGATGACAATTTATCCTAGCGCCAATGCAACCGAGGGGACGGTTTACGATACCGAGTGGCGTGTTTCGGAAAATGATGGACCTAAGGAATATACTTCTGGTGAAGTTGATGTAGTGGTGCCAGAGGGTGAGTTGTTTGTTTCGGGCGATAATCGTGAGGGATCTAAATCTTGGGATTCGCGCAATGGGCTAGGGACTATTCCTTACTGCCGAATTGTGGGCCCGGTTTCTATGCGGCTTTTCCCCATTGACCAGATGCGGACTTTCTAATAAGTCTGTCATAAAAAAGACTCAGAAAAACTAATCGGACTGAACGGGTCCTGCCGGACTTTCTTCCCCCCAAAATTTTGTAAATAAAGATTTTGGCCCCCTAAAAGTCCGTCACCTATTCACCAGAATCTTTACGACTCATTTATACTATTTTAATTTCGCGATGAGCTCTTTGAGTTCGGCACCAGTTTTGCAGCGGAAGGTTAGGCTGCGGCCGGCTATTTGGACGTTGGCTTGGTATTTTTCGGATAATTCGTCTTCGTCTTTCATGTTTTCGTGACGTTTGATGGCTTTGACGCTGGATTTCTTCTTAGTTTGAGCTAAGTAATGCTCAACTTTGCGGGCAGTCCAGCCTTCTTCGACGATTTTGGGTAGGATTTTGTCGATGGTTTTTTGGTCGCAGGCTACCAGCGGACGCATGACACCCTCGGTGAGTTTTTCTTTAACCATGACTTTTTTGGCTTCTTCTGGTAGATTCAAGAGGCGGATGGTTCCCTGGACGGTGTTTTCGGCTTTGCCGACTTTATCGGCGATTTCTTTGATGCTCATGTTGAACTGGCTGGCGAGTTTGGCATATGCAGTAGCTAATTCGATAGCGTTCAAATCTTCGCGCTGGGCGTTTTCGATAACGGAAATTTCTAGGCGATTTTGACTATCTAGAGTGCGGATAATGGCTGGGATTTTATCTAGTCCGGCTAGTTTAGACGCGCGCCAACGACGTTCGCCGGCGACGATTTTGTATTTGCCGTCTTCTTTAGTGACTACGATTGGCTGCAAGACACCGTGCTCTTTGATGGAGGCGGCGAGAGCTTTGATGGCTTCTTCGTCGAATTCATGGCGTGGCTGATTTTCGTCGCGCACGACGTCGGTAATTTTGAGCTCTTTGAGCTGACTTTCTTTTTTATCCTCTGTTGCGGTAGGGTCAAATTCCTCGTCGATGAGCTCGGTTGGGATTAAACTCTCAAAACCTCTTCCTAATCCTGCCATTATTTTGTCCTTTCTTCTACTTCTTTAGTGAATTCTTTGTAAGCTTTGGCGCCTTTACTGAATTTGTCGTAAGCGCCGACCGGCACGCCGTGCGATGGAGCCTCGGCCACGCGCACGTTGCGCGGAATGGTGGTTTCGAAGGTAAGCTTTTTAAAGTATTTTTTGATTTCGGCATAGACTTGAGGTGAGAGGCTGGTGCGCTTGTCGTACATGGTGGCGAGAACGCCGAGTAGTTTGAGATTAGGGTTGGCTTGCTTCATGACCAATTTCATAGATTCGAGAAGTTGGGCGACGCCTTCAAGCGCGTAGAATTCGGTTTGGACTGGCAAGAGTAAATAATTTGAGGCAATCATGCCGTTGACGGTGAGGAGCGACAGAGATGGCGGAAGGTCGATAACGACGTAATCGTAATTTTGCGCAACCGAACGGATAGCATCGCGCAGGCGAGTAAATTTTTTATCCATGCCGGTTAATTCTACTTCGGCGTTGGCGAGCTCTGGAATGGCAGGCGCGAGGTCAAAATTTTTATACTTGGTAGGGCGGATAGCGGCTTGCATTTCGCTAGTGCCGAGTAGGACCTCGGTCATAGTGATACCGAGCGGAGTTTTGCCGGTTTTTTCAATGCCTAAGCCAGAGGTGGCGTTGCCCTGAGGGTCGAAATCTACGAGCAGAGTTTTGAATTTATCCTTGGCGAGATAGTAGCACAAATTGACCGCCGTGGTGGTTTTGCCGACGCCGCCTTTCTGATTTGTAACACATATTACCTTCGCCATTATGGTTATAATTATATATTATTTTTGTGGTTATCGCAAGGGTGGGATTTTGGAAATTCTAATATTAGACTATGCCGTCATAGCTATTGTGGTAATACAAAATATAATAATAAATATCGTCAGGATAGCCCTAATAACAGTAGCGCTTACTAAAGTCAATTTCCATTTATCGCTACTCCTCACTACATAATTATCTGTAATTTCCCATCGTTTTACCAATGAAACAATAGATCCTATTATTGGGAAAAATAAGAGTCCTAAAATCGCAGCTGATACCATTTGGCTCATCGTTTTTTCGTAAATTTCCTTATCTCGTTTTGTTCCCCTTTTTACCATAAAAAACCTTTTTCATTATTAAATATTCTGTAGTTTTTCGTGAATATCTGGGATTTTATTTAACTCTTCCAAAAAATAATATACATTTGCCTTTTGGTCTTTTTTTCGTTTTTGCAATATATCATCATAATCTATATCAAGAATTTCACAAAGTTCATATCCGGTCATTGGAACTCCAGCAGGTAAAAGATGTTTTGTCCCTGCCTCTATTTGTTCGTGATTTATAGCATTGAAAGAGCAATATCGTATTTGTATATTCTCTGGTTTATATTTTTCGTGACGAATCAAATAATCTCTTACCGCAAATAGACTCTGTATTTCTCCGGCAACTTTTTTTGTGTCGAAAGTGTCGCCATCTTTTATCTCAATTAAGATAATTTTATCTTTTTGCATAATCACGCAATCAACTTGTACGTCTTTCCCATTTTTTACTTCTTTAAAAATGCGCCTTTCTTTGTTGATTTTTTGAATAGAAACACCGTCTTGGTTTTCTACCTCATCTGCAATAATTTTTTCTAATTCAGTTCCGGCAGAGATTACTGCTGATTGTATTTTACTGATTAAAATTCCTAATTCATGGTGTCCAAAAAGTCGCTCATATCCAGACTCTGTTTGATCGTCAGATCTACCCTTAGCATTACTAATTAGTACCATTTTCACCCCCTTTATCGTATTCATAACGCAAATCGTTAATACTTTTTAATTCTTGTTTTTTATCTTTAAAATATAGATAATCCCAACCGTTTGCATTCTTTAAACCTTGATACTTGGCTGATATTTTATGGATGGATAGACAATCGCCAGCTTCATCTTTGACTTTCCCGTCTTTTAATAATATACCGATACATTCATCTTTCTTGTTGTATAATTTCTCCCCAATCGATAAGAACTTTTCTTCTATTAGCTTTTCAATACTAACTTTTGGTGGTTTTATTTCTAATGACAAATCAGATATTTCATCACATTGCATCTTAACCGCATTAATACGTTTTTGCGCCGCATCGACATATTTTTGCTCGCGCTCTAAACCTATATATTTTCGATTGATACTTTTAGCTACAGCACCAGTCGTGCCGGTCCCGAAAAATGGATCAAGGACAATATCATTGGGTTTCGTAGACGAAATAATTACATTATATAAAAGTCGCTCTGGTTTCTGCGTCGAATGTATCTTTTTTCCATCTTCGCCCTTTAATCGTTCGTTACCGATGCAAATTCCAATATCCCAAATACTTTTTGCTTGCTTCCCACCATTTAGGAATTTCATTGTTTTATAATTGAATGTGAATTTAGACTTTTGACTTTTTGAACACCATAATAATGTCTCATGTGAATTCTGAAATCTCGTACCGCCAAAGTTTGGTACCGCATTAGGTTTAGCCCAGACAACATCGTTCAGAATCCAAAAACCTAAATTTTGCATTATGTAACCAATGCGATAAATATTTTGAAAAGATCCAATAACCCAAATCGTTCCAGTTGGTTTTAAAACTCTTTTGCATTCGGTAAGCCAAGATATACTAAATTCATCATATTGCCTGAAAGAATCAAATTTATCCCATGAATCATTTACTCCAGAAAAAGCCTTGCCGTTCGTACGAATCAGTTCTCCTTCGGTTTGCATCCAATAAGGTGGATCGGCAAAAATTAAATCTACAGATTCGTTGGGTATTTTTTTAAGATTTTTAATACAGTCGCCAACAATAATGCGATTTGTGAAATCTTCTATGTTCATTGCAGAAATCTCTTTCTGCAACACATCGATTATTTGATATTAAAAAAGGGACCCCCAGCCCGGTTGCAATACACCAACATTAGCACTTTGAAATGCCAAATTGGGCCGGTTGAGGATCCCATGTCTACATTTCAAAGGAATGTTGGCGTATTGCCAAAATGTTAATGTTGATGTATTGCTTTTTAATTATAGCATATTTTTTATTTTTTGGTAGCATAAGCGTTTTCGGGGGGTTGCAATTTTTGATTGAGTGTGATAATTTTTGCGTTGTTTTTTTGGATTGCGATTTTTAGTGGGGTTGAAGTTTTGATTCTAGTGTGTTAGGTTTGGGGTGTGGTTTGTTAAAAATTTGTTTTCTCGTAGAGCTCGGGGTAGCAGAAGTTCCATCGCTTCTGCGTGGTGGTGGGGGCTTTACGGATTCTAGATAGGTTGGTTCCCTTTTGGCTCATTTTTGGGCGGAAAGGAGGTGCTATGGATTTGCGATTCAAATTGTTTCGATTTGTGATTACGATTTCTTTGCATTATCAACGGAAAACAAAAAGAAACCACCGATAGGTGATTTCTAAACCACAACAGAAACTGATTTCCAGAGTCAGTTTCTCTTATGTTTTATGATATCAATAATCACAATGAATGCCAATAAAAATCCCCCTTATGGGGGGATTTTTAACCGATTTTAGTGATTTCTATTTCGGAATATTTTTGGCGATGGCCAGTTTCTTTGTGGACGCGTTTTTTGGCTTTGTAGCGGATTACGCGAATTTTATCGCCTTTGACCTCTGGCGTGACTACTTTTGCTGAAACCTTCACGCCTTTGACCGTTGGATTGCCGACAGTTGTTTTGCCGCCATCGATAAGGAGTAAAGCGTCAGTTTCGAGCTCTTTAGTGCCTGCTGGGAGGAGGTCCACCCATAGGGTCTCTTTTTCGGCAACGAGATATTGTTTCCCGCCGACGAGAATGACTGCTTTTTTCATATAAATCCTTTTGTTATTTCTATTATTGTATCATATTATCTGGATTTTGGGAAGAGTCATCTTTGGGTTCTTCCTCGGTTTTGCCGGCAACGTCTTGTTCAACCGTCTTTAGGGTCTTTTTGGTGCGATAAAAGTAATATCCGCCGCCACCAATTAACAAGACGATAACAATCGCTAGAATAATTTCTACTGGGCCAGTATCCGGCAAAGATTGACAGCCTTCCATTTCTGGGTTGGTGGCGCAATCTGGATTGGTTGGGGTGGGCTCAGCTTTGTCGTCGGCTTTGAGCTCGTAAGTGACACGACCGGAATATTCTGCGCATCCATAAACTACACCATTCAAAGAGTCTACGCCAAGATATGCACCATTGTCGGAAAAGAGATTCTCGGCAACAAGAATCATGTCATTGGTTGCCCAAGAGTTATGGATAGTGGCAGAATTGGCGACATAGTTTAGTGTGACGTCTTCGTTGGAAATGAGTTTGAGTTCATCCCAAACAGAGGCCGGCGTGGTATTGGCGCCAGTAATTGTAGCATTGACGTAGCCGGTTTCGGACGGGGTAACTTTATAGGTGAAGTGCGTGCTCAATTTGACACTGGTAGCAACGCCGACACCAGATTCGTTGGTGTTAGAAGCGGCGTCGTTGTGATAATAAATATACACCTCGTAGGTCTTCCCTGGTTCGACTAAGAAACCGCTATCATCGGTGTTGGCGGTATAATCATTGCCGGAATCTTTTTCGCGGATGCGAACAAATTCACGCTCATCGCCCACGGCGGCATTATTGGTAATAGAGTTGAACGTGGCGCTTGGTGCTGGGTTTTCGTTGGTGTAAGTAGTGCGCTCTGGACCCCAAGCAAAAGCGGAACTTGGGATGACGGCAGTAGCCGAAATCGTCAAAAGGGCGGCGATAAGATTTTTGATATTTTTGCGGTGGCGTCTCATTGTTGTGACTGTCCTTTCTGGAACTGATCCCAAAGTTGTTCAGTTCCCATTTTATTAATTTCATCTTGGCTGGCAGCAGCAGCGGCGGCAGCTTTGGCATCCGCGGCAGCCTTTTCGGCGCGCGCTGCGCTTTCGTTAGTGTAAACTGTATGACTAGAGATATTGTTACTATTGACCTCATGAGACGAGTTGGACAAATCTGACGCCGGGGTTTGGACGTATTCTTTAGCAACACCCTCTCCGGCGTTTTTGATTTGCTCCTCTGGGTTTTTTGGAGTGAGTGGCTCTGGTTCTGGCTGCGGCTCTGGAGACGGCTCTGGAGATGGGGTGACATTGTTCGATTGCCCACCGGAGTAATTACTGGAGCGTGTGATGCATTTTTGCTCGCAGCCTGGCATGTCACCGACTTTACCTTCTAAGACACCATATTTTCTGCACCACCAACCGTCGTTGCCAATGTCGTAAACTTTTTCGCCGTTTACTTCGTGATATGAATATATGGCAGTTTTGGCGACCGAAGCACCGGCAGTATCGAATTGGCGGTCGGCGTTGGCGTAAGTCGAAAGTCTATCCGTGATAGTGGTAACCTCGAAATCTGCGCCTTGTAATTGAGTTTCCATTTCGTTAATGGTAGCATTAGCAACTTTGTCCCAATAATCAGCATTTTCTGGTAGCTTAATTTTTTCGATGAACACATTTAGATCTTCTTCAGAATCGATAACGCCATCCGAAATTCCCCATTCGACAAGTTTGCTAGACGAAATGCCGATATCGGATAATCTATCTGGTTCCAAAATGCCGTAGTTTGAAGCATTTTGACCCAACATATATGGATTGGTGCCGGTGCGGACGAGCATTTGTTTGACGTAGCTGGTTTTTTCAGCAGCACTCATGATGCCGTCGCCATCGGCATCCCAGACAATAGGCGTACCAAGATATGTGTCGCTGCCCTTAAAAGCAGTATTTTCGAAGGAATCGAATTCTGCATGATAGCCACCTTTGACGTCTAAATCGTGAATGGTTTCGCCGTTTGCTAAGACTAAATCGCTCTGCCCGTCATCAATATCGTTAACTGTAAATACAGATGGCAAGCGATCAGACTGAGAGGTTTCTATGCCGTTGAAAATTTCACTTAAATTACTAATAGTTTCGTTGTTGGCATTGACGGCGAACTGACTGATGCGCTCGTTGGTAGTTTCGTTGATGGCAGTAAAAGCGAAAGCGGAACTTTCTGTAGAAGCTGAAATAGTAGTGCTTAAGTCTGCATCTTTACCAAAGGTGGTGGCATACGAAATCATGGTATTGCCATCCATCTCGCCGACACGAACCGTACCGATAAATTGCGCGACGCCACCAGAGCCAACATTGCTGGTATCTACCACATCCGCAGGAATAACGGCTTTACCGTCTTTGATAGCAAATTCAAGAGCCTGGCCGGAACCTTCGCCATCTAAGTCGATGTACAGTTTGGCGCCGTTTGGAATCTCCTGACCGTTAATACCCCAAACCGGGACTTCGTAATTATCCATGCCGTCAGATTGCTCGACTACTGGAGTGCCGAAACCGACCCTGGTTTCGCTGCGGCTCCAATCAACACCGCCGGAATCATCAACGGAGTTTTCGGAATTATTGAGGTATTCCGAGACGGAAATTTCGTTATATTTTGCGTTGGAGATTGATTCGCGATTTAATTCGATGTTGTATTTTTTGTCCAACTCTGTTTTGAGACTTTCGTAATCGTCTTTATTGGTAAGGTCGATACCGGCTTTTTCGCCTTTGCCACGAAGATAATGGTCGGCATCAATATGGCCATCATGGTCAGTATCGAAACCAACGGCGACGCCACCATCAGGATCATTTTCGATAACGAGTGGCTCATTGGACAAGCGGAGATTTTCGCCGGAAATTTCGGAGACAGAGTCACTGGCAGAAATATTGCCGATAAAAAGGCCCTTGGCGTCGCTAATAATATCGTCGTGATGAATCGCAAAACTGATAGCGCCAGATACGCCAGCGGCGATAAGGCCGCCTTTAATCGCTTCACGGCGACGCTCAGACTTTTGTGCTTCTTCGGTGTTTTCTACGTCCCCGATTATATCTTTTATAGACTCGTTGTCTGCTATTTCCCCTTCGATAGCAGCATTTGTAGCGTCAATTCCTTCACTGTCAACCATGGCCTGCTTAAGGCTGTTAAGAGATCTGAAAAATTTCGCTTTATTTTTTTCCATCTCGCCACGTGGGCCAAAACTGATCAACTGAATACCTTTTTCGTTTTGTAATTTATTCAGAGTTCGGTATTTAGCAATTAACTCTGCGGCATTTTCAAATCTATCTTCACCTTCTATGATTTTGCCAGTTTCTTTGTCGATGTTTTCGTTCATCCAATCTGTCAAATCATTAAAACCGTAAACTTTGTATTTATTTTGAGCTTCTCGGTTCTCTACAGTTTTCCCCGTTAAAGCATCTTTGATGTTTTCGCGACCTTGGCGATTTTTAACCGACATATGAGCCTTGTAGGCACCCAAGCCGCCAGCGATTGTCGCCTTGACAACAGTAGCGGCAAGCCCAGTCCCAACAGTTGAATTAACAGCATTACTCTTAGCCATGCCAAATAGCGAACCAGCAAGTGAAACTGTCGAGCCAATAATAAGGCCGTGCTCAATGGTAGCCTTGTCTTTAAGACTAGCGTAAGTTTCTTTGGCAGCGATACCAGCTTGGACATCCGCGGAGGTGATTGACACGTATTTGTCTAGGTATTTATCAATAGCTTTAATGGCAATATCGTAAGATTCTGTACCCTCATTAGCAAGCTCTGTCTTGAGTGAGCCCTGTAAATCATGTTGTAGTTGCGTAGCGATTTCTCCAAAGTTATCTGTGGAAAGGCCAGATTTTTGGTTTTTAATTTCTTTGATTTTGCTTAGCATATTTTCGCGTTGTTCCCTGGTAGATTTGGCATCCTCGCTCCCGGCTACAGTGGCGGCATACTCGCCGAAAATTTTGCGAATTTGCTCATCGGCCGTGAGATTCTCTGCTGTTTCGTTGCGAACTTCGCTAAAATTTTTACCACTAGCTTCTCTGATATTTTGGACACCAGTATCTTCGTTGAGGTCGCCAGATTCGGCGGCGTTTTGAACGCGACTATACATGCCCCGCCGTTCATCGTAGCTAGATAGGTTCTCTTTGACTTTTTCGATTATAGATTCATCGCTTAGACTTTTGTCGTTTTTAACTTCATCTATAGCAAGACCGGCCGCAGATAAAGCGCCTGTTTCTTCGATAGCTTCTTTGGCAATTTTATTATAACGATGAAGCTGTTCGGTGCGCTTTTTGGTATTTTTAATGGAAGCCGGCAACGAGACAACGCCCTTAGCCAAAGCATAGCCAAGATTGATGATTGGAACTTTCGAAAGTGCTTGATCGATTTGATGAAGACGCTTGCCGTCAAGGTATTCTTGAAATTCCTCTGGGGTTTTTGGCTCGTCTGGGTGAGCCTTGTTATATTTGTCTAGTTTTTGGTCGAAACTTTTTTGTTTCTGCTCCTCATCCCAATTTTCGATAGCGTCCATTGCGTAGCCACCGGCCACTTTTTTAATGTCTTCCTTGGAAATGTCAGCATTATAAACCCCGTAAACTTTGTTGCCGCGCTGGCGTAAATTATCTAATTCTTCTAAAAGTTCAGCGCCATCAGAATCTGTATTGTTATTTTTGACTGCGTCACCTTCGAGCTTTTTGACTAAAAAATCTTCAGCGTTCATTTATGCCTCCTGTTCGGTGTCGGCGTCAAGATAAACTTCGCGGAATTTTGCCATGGCTTCTATGGAGACCGCGCTAGCATCGACACCGGAACTTTGAATCAATTGTGCAACGGCTTCCGGTGTGGCGGTGTTGTTTTCTATCATCGTGTCAAGCTCGTCTAATTTTTCTTTTGGTAAATTTTCTAAAACGGCGCGATTGATAAAATCATTGATGCGCTCGATAAGGTCTTGAACCATGTCTTTTTCAGTGGCTTCGTCCATTTCGCCGAGATTTTTTTCAACTAAGAGTCCTTCGGCAAAGCTGGCAATGACCTCTTCATTAGACATGTTGGAGAACTGGTCGTCTGCTTGCGGCTGAGTTTGTGGCTGAGCCTGTGGTTGATTTTGAGCTTGATAATTGTCGTCCATGATACTGAGCACCTTTCTTTTTATGACCTTATTTGTTTCTATGATAGCATAAGCGAGAAGAAAATGCAAAGATGTTATGCTTATCGTGTTAAGTGTTAAGTGTGGCTTTATCAGGACTTCAAAAAAACCGAACACGATGTTCGGTTTTAGTGTAATTTATGGTTAGCATAATATGCCGATTAATAGAATCAACAGCTCGTAAAAGATTTGGAAATTGCTAAGTCTTATGGGGTTGTAATTTACATTGGCGATCCTCCAGGTTAAAGTTGATATTTTTTCTTTCATCTTATAGTTTGTTCCTTTCTGTTTTTGCTTTTTCTGCTTTAGGATGCGAGTTTGCTATCCATACTGAAAAGTTTTATACTACTTAATTTTAATTTTTCCTCCAAGGATTTTATCTTTTGGATGTTTTCTTTGCTTACTTCCGTTGGTGAAATGTATTCCTTTTCTTGATCTTCATTGCCGTAGGTGGCGTAGTCTACGTCGATGTCGTCATGCCAGTCTTCGTTTTGTTCTTCTGGTATCGTAAAAGTTGATGTTGTTTTGGTTTTTATTGTTTTTTCCGCCATTTTAGCTCCTTTTTTGTTTTTATTTTTGTTTGTTAGATTTTTTGTTTGTTAGATTTTTTGTTTTATTTTCTAACTTGTTTTTATTGTAGCACACGTTGGCGAAAATGTCAATAGAGTTTATGCTTATTTTTTTGGGTTTTGTCAAATTAACAGGGGCAATTGCATTTTTGAATAATCTTATTATCTATTTTGATAGTGTTTTTTTGATTTGTATACTTTTTAATGTATATTCTTGACGACACCGAGAAAACTGCCCCAAGGGGCAGTTTTTCCCGGCTGTCCAGCGTATGACATTAAAAAGTAGACAAGTTCGACTATCAAAATAGATGATAAAATTATCCGTAGATTAGATTTTTTCTAACGAGATGGTGATGTTTTGGTTACCGATTTTGGCTGTTTCTTCGTGGGTGAAGTTTTGGTTTTTTGTGATTTCGGTGGCTAGGACTTCGGTTTTGACTAATTCTGTGAATTCACTTGGTGGGAGTTCGGAAAGTGAAAGTTTGATGCGGTTGTCCATTGAGAGCCCGGCGTGCTTGCGAGCAGATTGGATGGCGCGGATGTAGTCGCGGGCTAGGCCTTCCCTCTTTAATTCCTCGGTGAGGATTTTGTCGAGTTTGAGTTCTTTGCCATTTTCAATCTTTTTGACGTTGACTTCTTCGGCGATGATTTGCTCGTAGAAATCGTCTAGCTTTTCGCCACCATAAGTTAGGCTGGCTAGTGGTTGACGGACTTTGATTTGATCTTCGGTTTCAGACTTTTGCATACGAAGGGCTAAGGCATCGGTGATGATTTTGCGTGTGCGCGCCATGTCTTCTAGAACTGCGGTGTCGATAACGCCGGCTTGTGGCCAATCTAACAGATGAACAGAATCTGTGGTGCCGGTGATTTTTTGGTATAATTCCTCGGATAAGAATGGCGTGAATGGTGCGAGTAGTTTGGCAAGATAGACCAAGACGTAATATAGAGTGGCGAAGGCGGATTTTTTATCTTCCTGATCTTCGTTTTTAGAGAAACGGCGGCGCGAGCGACGGACAAACCAGTTGCTTAAATCGTCTATGAATGGAAGGACGTTTTCTAGAGCTTTTGGAATGTTGTATTCTTCCATTCCCTCTGTTATTTCATCTCGGAGTTGGTAGATTCGAGAGATAATCCATGTATCCAATAAATTATTGCAGGGGCGGGTCCTGCCGCCACATTTATTCCCATAAAAATTTGCAGGCAAATTCTTTGTGAGGTCTCCTAATGTAGCGTCACCCGTCTCGGATGACGATTTAGTATGCGGCAAATCTTCTTCGCTCTCGAAATCTTCTGAGCTTAGATTTTCGATTTCTGCATACGTAGTAAAGAAGTCGTAGACATTCCAAACCATGGCTAATTTGCGATTCACATCGGAGACGTCTTTATCTAGGAGGGCGAAATCTTCACCAGAACAGACTGGGCTAGAGAGTAAGAGGAAGCGCAATGCGTCGGCGGAATATTGGTCCATAAGTTCGTTTGGATCGGTGTAGTTGCCGAGGGATTTGCTCATTTTGCGGCCATCGTTGCCGGCTAGGGTGCCGGTGGTGATGACGTTTTTGTAGGCGTTTTTGGCGCCAGATTTGGCTTTTTCGCCGAAGGCACCGATTTCGGCAAGTGCGGTGTTGACGGCGTGGACGTAGTAGAACCATGCGCGAACTTGACCGACGTATTCAACGATGAAGTCGGCTGGGTAATTTTGCTCGAATTTTTCTTTATTTTCGAATGGATAATGAAGTTGAGCAAACGGCATGGAGCCAGATTCGAACCAGCAGTCTAGGACCTTTTCGATACGTTTGAAGTGTTCGCCGTTGAAATCGAATTCAATTTGGTCGACCCATGGGCGGTGATAATCTTCTAATTCTACTCCTGATAATTCCTTTAATTCCTGATAAGAGCCGACGACTTTAACGGTGCCCTGCTCGCTTTTCCAAACTGGCATGGCGGTGGCCCAAAAACGATCGCGCGAAAGATTCCAGTCTGGGGCGGCTTCGATGTTTTTGGCAAAACGGCCATGCTTGAGATACTCTGGGAACCAGTTGATGTTTTCGTTTTCGGCGAGCATGAGTGGTTTTTGATTTTCAATATCAAAGAACCAGCTTGGGAAGGCGCGATACATAATGCGTTCTTTGGAACGCGGATTAAACGGATATTCGTGTTGGATATAATCAATTTTGTAGATAATTCCCTTTTCTTCTAGGACTTTGGCGATGAATTTGCTGCCGGCCCAAATTTGAATGCCGTTTTCGTCGGTGTTTCTGACGCCTAAATTATTTAATTCTTGCTGCATTTCTGGCAAATAGTAGCCGTTTTCATCTATACAATCTACAAAATCTACTTCGTACTGATTGGCTAAATCGTAATCGTTTTCGCCGTAGGCTGGGGCGCAGTGAACGATGCCGGTGCCATCCTCGGACGAGACGAAATCGGCTGCGAGGACAGTGTAGGTATCTTGACGTTTAACGGTGCCCTTGTCACCACGTAAGCCTAAATCAAAAAGTCCATCGGCGCAATTAATGATTGGCTGATAAGATTCACCAACCAAGGCTTGACCTTTGAAGGCTTTTTCCGGTTTTTTGTCTTTGAATAAAATTTTTGCACGCTCGACGGCAAGGATGAACTTTTCGCCATCGACATCGTAAACGCCGTATTCTAAACTTGGATTGACGGCAAGACACATATTTGCTGGGAGCGTCCACGGCGTGGTGGTCCAAGCCAAGAGATAAGTGCCGTCTTCCATCTGAAATTTAACGTAAGCGCTAGGGTCGGTGACGGTTTGGTAAGCATCATTGTCCATGGTGACTTCGGCTTTGGAAACAGGGGTAGCAAATTTAGTATCATACATCAAAACTTTACGGCCTTCGTAAATTTTGCCGGCGTCGTAAAGTTGTTTAAAGGCCCACCAGACAGATTCCATAAAATCTTTATTCATGGTGCGATAGCAGTTATCAAAATCAACCCAGCGGCCAGCTCTATCGATGGTGCCACGCCAAGTTTCGGAATTGGCAACCATAGATTCGCGAGCTTTGATGATGTAATCTTCAAGAGACCATTTAGTGCCAATGTCGCGACGGTCGGTGATACCGAGTTGTTTTTCGACGTAGTTCTCTGCTGGTAAACCGTGGCAGTCCCAACCCCAACGACGCTCGACGCGCTTGCCGTTCATGGTCCAAAAACGCGGAACAGCATCTTTGACGATGGAGCTTAAAAGTGTGCCGTGATGTGGAAGGCCAGTAATAAACGGTGGGCCGTCATAAAAAACGTAGGAATTATCGATTGGACGATTAGTGACGGACTGTTCAAAAATTTTGTTCTTTTTCCACCAATCGGTTAAAGATTTTTCATATTCTATAGCTTTGCGGCGACTACCAGATTTGTATTTCATTTTTGCTCCTTACAATAGAGTAATTATACCATATTATAAGATAATAGCCAAATGAACTATTTCTTGGTGATTTCGAGTTGTGGGTATGGGATGGAGATTTTTTGTGCTTCAAGGGTTTTAATAATGACTTTTAAGGCGTTGCGGCGAGTTTGAAGTTTGAGGCAAGGCTTGCATTTGATAGCAAAGAGATATTCTATGGCGGAATCGCTTAATTTGTTGAGGCCAAGGAAATTGGCTTCTATGACGTTTTCGTCTTTTTTGATTTCTGGTATGGTGCTGGCGAGGATTTTTTCGGCCTTATCGCTTGGTAACTCGTATGGGAGTGGAATATTAAAATAAATGTCTTCTGACACGACGCCGGCCTGCGTGATATTACGGTTGGCAATAGAGATAATGTTTGACGTGTCGATATCTTGAATTTTGGTGGAACGGAAACTGATGTCGATGACTTTGCCGGTGATGCCATCGATTTCGACGATGTCGCCCACGTTGTAATAATTATCTGAAACTATATCGAAACCGCGGAAAGCGTCTTTGAGACTATCTTGTAAGGCTAAGCCGATGACAACGCTGATGACACCGATACCAGCAAGGAGCGAGGTGACGTCGACGCCGTAAACTTGAAGAACCATTAATAAGGTAATACAGGCGAGGATTGCGCCAAAAATACTTTTGGTCATGCGGATGAAAGTTTTTTTCTTTTTTTGAGAGACGAGTTTGGCGGTGGATTTTTCCTTTTTATTGAGATATTTAGAAACTACAAGATAAATTATGCCGCTAAACGCAAGCACCAATAATGCTTGGGCACCCCTTTGAATCCAGATGTTTGAAAAAATTTCGTCGATAAATTCCATATTTTTATTATATCATATAATATAAAACTTCGTTAATAAGCGGAAGCTCTTTGCCGCGCCAAGAAGCACGGACTTCGCCGCTGTCCCCTGTGATTAAAATCGTGGGATATTCGACGACGTCGTAAGTTTCGCAAAAATTGACATTTTCGTCTGGATTTAAAATTTCTATTTGGCGACCGGTTTGACGATGGAAATTTTCGAGCCATTCGTTGACTGCTCGCGAATAATCCTGATTGTCCCTAAAAACACAGATTGCACGCATGATTATTTTTTCTTCTTTTGCTCTTTTAAGATGTTTTCAAAATCGTCGAGAGTTTTAAATTCTAGAAAAACACTAGCGAAACGGACGTAAGCAACTTCGTTGATGTCGGCAAGAACATCGAGGACGGCTTCGCCGATTTGCTTGGACGTGATTTGGTCGGTGCCGAGCGAATATAAAATATCGGAGGCGCGATTGACAACTTCTTCGACCTCTAATTCTGAATTGAAGAATTTACCGACGCTGCGCTTAACAGCTAATAATAATTTATCGCGATCGAAAACTTCTTTATTGCCGCTACGCTTAGTAACGGTGAGCTGAGGCATCTCGATGCGCTCGTAAGTGGTAAAACGGTGGCCGTCTGAAGATTCGCGACGACGACGAATCATGGTGCCGTCAACAGTTTCGCGGCTTTCCAGAACTTTGCTATCTCCGATTCGAAATTTACGTTCCATCCGCGTGTATACTCCTATTTCTTTTTCTTATTTTTGAAACGTTCCCTTAAGGAAGGTGGGATATCTAGTTCTTCTTCACTTGCGGTAGGTTCTGGGGTTGGTTCGGTTTTGATGGAATCCCAGATGTTGGATTTGTTCTCTGTGGCGAAATCTTTAGCTTCGGCAGATGGAGTTTCGTTGTGGAAACTGCTGGAAGATACTGGTGCTGGTTCTGGCTCGGCAATTGGAGCTGGTTCGGAATAATCTGAATCAAAACCGGTGGCGACCACTGTGACGACAATTTCGTCTTCTAATTCTGGACGGATGGAGGCGCCAAAGATGATGTTGGCATCTGGAGAAACTGCGCCGGTGATGACCTCGGCGGCTTCCTGGACCTCGCTCATGGACATATCGTAACCACCAGCTACTGAGAATAGAACACCGCGAGCACCTTCGATTTTGACCTCGATAAGTGGAGATTCAACAGCTTGCTGCGCAGCAATAACGGCACGATTTTCGCCGGAAGCGCGACCGATGCCCATAAGTGCTGAGCCGGCATTTTTCATGATGGCTTTAACATCGGCAAAGTCTAAGTTGATGAGAGAATGCTCGGTGATAAGTTCGGAGATACCCTGAACGCCCTGGCGCAAAACATCATCAGCGATTTTAAAAGTTTCAAGAAGTGGGGTGCGAGGATCGATAGTCTGCAAGAGGCGATCGTTTGGAATAGTGATAAGCGCATCGACTTGGCGAGCAAGCTTATCGATGGCGACGTCTGCGTTCGCGCGACGACGAGCACCCTCAAAAGTGAATGGTTTGGTAGCCACACCAACGGTGAGAATGTCTTTTTTGCGAGCCTCTTCGGCAACAATTGGACCAGCACCAGAACCGGTGCCACCACCGGCGCCAAGTGTAATAAACACCATATCGGCACCATCGAGAGCTTTGTCGATGGCTTCCCTGCCATCTTCGGCGGCCTCGCGGCCCTTCTCTGGATCACCACCGGCACCGAGCCCTTTACCAATGTGAACTTTGATATCGGCTGGTGAATGATGTAATGCCTGGGCATCTGTATTGATAGCTACAAATTCAACACCAGAAAGACCCACTTCTTTCATGCGCTCAACTGCGGAACCGCCGGCACCGCCAACACCTACTACTTTTATACTTGCTTTGCTTTCCACCTCTGTCGGTTTTACTTCTGGCATATCTTACCTCGCTTAAATTTGATATCATTATACACCTAAAAATAAGAAAAATCAAGGGTTCGTATTAGAACTTGCTGAAAAAATCTTTGATAAAATTGCCTGGTTTTTTGATGTTTTTAGGCATTTTTTTAGATTTTTTGCCGGTTGGGGCAAGATTTTGGTTTTCTTCGGCGGCGAACATGGCTAAGCCTACGGCTGTAGCAAATTCTGGACGCTCAACCGCATCGGCGACGCCTTCTAAATGGTGTGGGATGCCAATTTTGACAGCGGCCTCTAGGCATTTTTTGGCGAAAATTTCAATGTCGCGCATTTTGGCGCCACCGCCGGTGAGGATAATTCCCTCTGGCAAACGTTGGTCGTATTTGGCGAGTTTGAGTTTTTTACGGACTTCGGCAAAGATTTCGGTCAAACGAGCTTTGACGACCTCCTCTACCTCTTTGCGGTCGAAGGTGCGCTCGCCGTGTTTCCCTACTTTGATGGCTAGGCTTTTGTCAGAATCGAAGTCGCCGGTGATGAAACGAGTTTTGATTTCTTCGGCTAACTCTGGGTCGATAGCTAGGACGATGGCTAGGTCATTGGTGATATTATTAGAGCCAACTGGAATGATGCCAACATATTGTAAATCGCCCTCTTCATACACGGCGATAGACGTGGTTGAAGCACCTAAATCTACAACGGCAACACCGTTCTCTTTTTGGCGATAAGACAAGACGGCTTTAGCTGAGGCGACCACGCTTGGAATAAGTCTAAGGGCCTGAACATCGGCGGCCATAGTGGCTTTTTTGAGATTTTCACAGTTTGGAGTAAGCGCAGAAATAACATTGGCGCGCATTTCTAAACGAGCGCCGGACATACCGATAGGGTCCTTAATGCCGGCTTGGCCATCTAGGGCATACTCAAGCGGAATAACATCTAGGACGTCGCGGTTGGCTGGGATACGACCACTGACAGCGATATCTACGACGCGATCTAAATCTTCTGGGTTGATTTCGTGCTCGGCGGTACCTACGGCAATCATGCCCTCTGTTTGAGTGGAGCAAACCGTTGAGCCGTTAATGGAAACATAGGCGGAGCGGACATCGTAACCGCCCATACGCTCGGCGTCGCCAAGCATTTTGTCGATGGCGCCAGCTGGGCCAGCCAGATTGGCAGGAATACCCTTGCGCATGCCGGCAGACTTGCCCTCGTTATAGCCAACGATGGCGATGTGATTATCTTTATCTACTGAGGCGATGACGGCACGGACGTTTTCGGTGCCAACATCAAGACCGGTTACAAAGCGCTTGTTTTCATCCATAAGCTTATTATAGCATAATTTTTTGGGAAAATACTAGAACTTATTTGACTAACATTTTTTTATAAAATCTTATTTGACTGAACGAGTCCTGCCGGACTTATTTGGGAAAATAAACAAAAACGCTATATTTAGCGTAAAAAAGTGCTTGACAACGCTATATGTGGGGTTTATAATGATTTCAGGTAATATTTATAAAACAGTGGGCAGCATTGAAGAGGCTCGAAGAAAGGACAAAAACATGAAAAAGATAATTTATCGAAACCCAAATGATGCGGAAAATTTTGACTTGGATAGGTTTGTGAAATCTTTGAAAAAATACGCTGATGTTTCTAAAAAAGAGGCAACGGAAGTTTTGGTAGATTTTGAGCAGTATGAAACTATGCACGTTTCGTGTTTGGTGGAAGCTGGGATGAAATTAATAAACGAAAAAGCTGGTGAGAAGGCGATGAAAGAATATCTCTCTGACCATGCCGAGTGGTTTGACAAGGGTAAGTTTGAGCGTTTGCGCCGTATTACTGGCTATTTGGTGGGGACTTTGGACCGCTGGAATGACGCTAAGAAGGCTGAAGAATCGGCACGCGTGAAGCACTGCGTGAATTCGGCGATTGATGACGCTGCGCGTTTGGCGGCACTTGAGACTCAGGCTATGGAACAGAATGTGGCTTACGCACGATAAAGTTTGATTTGGCGCCTCTTTTACGGGGCGCTTTTTTTGATTCCTTGTTTGTGGTTAGTTTTCGAGGAGTTTGCAGATGAGGGCGATGAGGAGGGGTTTTTCTTTGGGGTTGGATTCGGCGATGAGGAGGGCTAGGGCGATGAGGGCGCGATCGGAGATTTTGGTTTCGCCGTTTTTGGTGAGGTGGAAATTGTTAATCGTGAGAAAAATGACGAAAAGGAGGGCGGCAATGCGTTTGTTGCCGTCGTAGAAGGGGTGGTCTTTGATGATGAGGTAGAGGAGGTTGGCGGCTTTTTCGGAGATGGAGGGGTAGAGGTCTTGGCTGTCGAAGGTTTGCATAATGGCACCGAGCGAAGATTCGAAGGAGTGGTCGCGTGGTTTGCCGAATAGGTCGTCGGCGGACTGGTTTTGTTTGAGCTCGGCGATAATGTTTTCGCATTCTTTTAGCGAAAGAGTTTTGGCGGATTTTTTGGTTTTGTTGAATACGATGTGACCTTGGTCAAATTCTTCTAGGGCTTTGAAGCTGGGGGAGTATTTACTGATGACTTCTAGGATGCCGCTGGCTTCTGGGAGCGAGAGGACAGAGTTGTTGATGAGGCGTTTGACAATACCGAGGGCGCCTTCGATTTCTTGGAGTTTTTGGCTGTCTAATTCTTTAAGGCGCGGTTCGTTGATGGCGATGCCGTTGACGACATAATTTTTGAGGATTTTGGTAGCCCAGATACGGAAGTCGGTGGCTTTTTTGGAGTTTACGCGGTAGCCTACGGAGATTATCATGTCGAGATTAAATTTCTTGACTTCGCGCATTACTTGTCTTTTGCCTTCAATTTGAACTCGTGCATTTTTTGCACAAGTTGCCGTTTCTAGTAATTCCCCTTCTTTGTAGATGTTGCGAATGTGACGATTTATTACTGAGCGATCGACATTGAATAATTTAGCAATTTGGTCTTCGGTGGCCCAAATCGATTCTGCGCGCAGATCAAAAACTACTTCCCCATTCTCTACTTTATAAATCTCGATTTGTTTCTCGGTCATTGCTTTAACTATATCTGTTATTTGGGGATTTGTAAAGAATTTTTTGAACATGTTCAAAAATGGAACATGTTGGTTTCATGGGTGATTTTATAATTCACCCCAGTTGGTGCCGGTGGTGACGTCGACTTTGAGTTTGACTTTGAGCTCTGGGGCGACGGATTCCATTTCTTGTTTTAGAATTTTAGCAACTTCTTCGGCGGATGCTTCTGGGCATTCAATGATGAGCGAGTCATGAACTTGCATAATCATGTCGGCGTTACTCGGAAGTTTTTGACTGATTTTAATCATGGCGCGCTTCATAAGGTCGGCTTCAGTTCCCTGAATTGGCATGTTGGTGGCGGCGCGCTCGGCGGCGGCGCGAATCATGAAGTTGGCGGCTTTGATGTCTGGAACATAACGCTTGCGGCCGAAGTAAGTTTCGACGTAGCCGTTCTCGCGAGCGCCTTCGAGAATTTGGTCGAGATAATCTTTAATGGGTTTGCGGAGTTCGAAATAGCGGTCGATGAAGGCTTTGGATTCGGCGACGGTCATGCCGGTGGCGTCGGAAAGGCCTTTGACGCTCATGCCATATAACACGCCGAAATTGATAACTTTGGCGGCGCGGCGCTGGGTTTTGGTGACTTTTTGCATGGCTTCTGCTAGCGGCATGCCGTTTTTGATTTCATTCCTATAAAATGTCTCGGCGGCGGTTTTGGTGTGGATGTCTAAGTTATTGTTGAAATCTGAAATTAGATTTTGGTCGTCCGCGAGAGCGGCGGCGAGACGGAGCTCGAACTGGGAGTAATCGGCGGAAACTAAAACTTTGCCGGCCGGTGCGATAAAACCGGTGCGGATGCGCTTGCCATCTTCGGTGCGCGTAGGGATGTTTTGAAGATTGGGGTCTTTGCTACTTAAGCGACCGGTAGAAGTAACATCCTGTGTAAATGTGGTATGGACGCGACCGTTCGAATCTGCCAATTCTGGGAGCGGAATAATATAGGTGTTCAATAGTTTGGCGGCTTCGCGGTATTCGGTGATAAGTTTGATAATGGGATGTAAATCTTTTAATTTTTCTAGTTCTTTGGCGCCAGTGGAAAAACCGCGCGTGGTTTTTTTGATGCCCCTGGTAGGAAGAGCAAGCTTTCCAAAGAGAATTTCGGAAAGTTGGATGGGCGAATTGATGTTGAATTCGGCGCCGGCGGCTGTATAAATTTTTTGTTCAATCTCTTTAGTTTTCTCTGTAAATTCGATTTTAAGCTGAGCGAAATAATTACGGTCGATGAGCATGCCGATTTTTTCCATTTGACGGAGAATGGGGTCTAGCGCGGCGTCTAGTTCGCTGGTGTAATCTTTGATTGGTTCGACAGGTTCGGTTTCTTGACTCAAGTTAAATTTTTTGATGAGTGAGTTAAAGCGGAGGTTTTGTAAGCCCTTGGCGACCTTTTCTGGATTTAGCACAAAATCTGGGATTTTGGTTAAATCTACGGGGGCGTCGAACATGATTTGGGCGAGTTGTTTGGAAAGATAGGCAGAATTTTTGCCATTTTCGAGTTTGGTTTTAGTGGAGCTGGCAATTTTGTCGAGATTTTGATAGATACCATCTAGAGAATCAAATTCGTTGAGTAATTTGGCGGCGGTTTTTTCGCCGATACCTGGGACGCCTGGGATGTTGTCCGACGCGTCGCCCTTTAGGGCTTTTAAATCTAGAAATTGGGATTTTTTGATGCCGTATTTTTGCTCGACTTCGGCAACGTTTAACTCTTCGATGTTGGTGAACCCCTTGAGAATGCGCCACATACGCGTGTTTTCGTCGACAATTTGGAGCATATCAAGGTCGGAAGAAATGATGAAGGTTTCGTAGCTGCAGTTCCCTTTTTCATCTAAGGTTTGGTCGGCTTGACGACTGAAGGTGCCGATGATGTCGTCAGCTTCGTAATCTTCTACTTCGACAAAAGACCAACCTAAATCATGGACTAAAGATTCAAGTAATGGAATTTGGGCGTAAAAATCTTCACCTGGCTTGACACGACCGACTTTGTATTCTGGATAAATGGCACGACGCTTGGAAACGGAAGTTTTGGAATCCCACGCCACGATGACTTTGGTAGGGTTTAATTTGCGAACGATTTCCATGGCGATGGCGGCGAAACCGTAGACTCCGCCGGTGGGAGTGCCGTCGGTAAGACTAAGCCCAGGCATGGCGTAATAACCTCTATAAAATACCGATTTGCCGTCTATCAATACCAATCTTTTCATATTAGAAATCGATTTCTTTTAAGATTTGGTCGGTGGCGGACTCAGCTTCTTCTATGGTGCCGTTGTTTAAGATGTAATAGTCGGCCATGGCGATAGGAGCGCCTTTTTCGAGGTTTTCGATTTCAGAACGGTCGCGTTCACGGATGGCTTTGCCGTCGAAGGCACGTCCTGGGCGGTGCGCTACGCGCTCATAACGAATTTTGCGGTCTACCACTACGGCGACGAAGGTGAGGCGGGTGGGAAATTCGTGCTTTAAGATTTTGTATTCAGTCCAGGAATAGACGCCGTCTAAGACTATACGCTTTTGGCCGGCGGCGATTAAATCTTTGACTTCTTCGATGACTTGGCGGACGACCCAGTCTGCGCCTTCGGTTTGGCGAATTTCTTCGCGGAACTTCTTTTCTGACTCCCCATCTTCGGTGCGCTCGATGCCGCGCTTTTCCATTTCTTTGTAAATCATACCACCAAAATAGACTTTGGGATAATTTTTGCTAGTTAAATGATCGATGATAACTGATTTGCCACTGCCGCTCATGCCGACTACGGCTAAGATTTTTACATTTTCCATACTACTAGTATAACATGATATAATAGGGTATGGAGAAATTTTTTACTACTCGCGACCCTTTGGATGAAATTATTGCGAAAACTTTGCCTGACAAGAAAATTTTAAAGACTGAACATATTTTGACTGGCTGGACGAATATTGTGATTGAGGTGACGACGGATAACGGCGCTTATTTTTTCCGTTTTCCGCGCAACCCTTTTTGGTCTAAGATGATCGTGAAGGATGCGGCGGTTTGTAATTTTGTGGAGGGTAAGACTAGTTATTATACGCCGCAGATGAAATTGTATTACGATGAGAAAAAACGGCCGTTTTCGGTGCACGAGAAGATTGAAGGGTATACTTTGGGTGACCGAATTTATAATCTTTCGCATACGGCTTTGACTGGGGTGGCTTACGATACGGCGAAGTTTATTAAGGAACTTTCGGGGATTGATTTACGTAATGCGCCAGAGAAAGTAAAATATCCTTTGTCTAAATTTTTGCATGAGTTAGATTACAAACATTATGATGAACATATTGATGCGGATCATGAGTTTATTAAGGCGACTGAGACGGAAAATTTGGTGCACGGAGATTTGAATTTGGGGAATATTTTGCTCGATGAAAACGATAAGATGATTGGGGTGATTGATTTTTGTTTTGCGGGAACTGGTAACCCCAATATGGATGTAGCACGGATGGTTTCGCGACCGGCACCGGAGGAGTTTACGCGTGAATTTTTGATTTATTTTGATAATGCTGAGGAGATTGAACGGATGCGAGAGGCTTGGAAAAATATTGATGCTGGGTATGCTGGGCATATTCGGGCTAAGTTTCCGGAAATTAATTTGAACCAGCTGTAACGAATTAAATTTTGAAATTTATCACACTGAATGGACCCTGCTGGACTTTCTTCCCCTAAAATTTTACAAGCAACGATTTTTGGGGCCCCTAAAAGTCCGTCACCCATTCACCAAAATCTTTTAGACTTAGCTATGTTGTGTTGTTAGATAGTTTATTTTAGCTTGCTTGCGGGCTTCGTCATCTGGTTTTGGCAATTTTTTACACGTGGAATACTCTTGAAATGTGAGGAGTGAATTTTGAATTTCGCCGTCGTAGACTGGGTCCAAATCGTAGACGCTCCAGAGGATGATGCGAGTTTTGGGTGCAGCTTTGGCGTAGAATTTGAGGGCTTCGGCGGTGGCGCGGATGAATTCTTCTTCGGTTTTTTTGGAATGGCGCCAGGCACGATTTTTGAGGAAATGTTCGGTAACGGTTGGCGAGACAGCGATCATTAAAATTAGCATTTGATAGTTCGCGGCGGTGAGGAATTTTAATAAAATGGTTTCCATTTTGGGGTCTAAAAGCGTCACATCCAAAATAATATCGTAGCCTTTTTTGATGAGTTCGGAAAGTGTTAAGAACATCATGATGGTAGAAAATTCATCGGTGTTTTTGCGGAGATTTTCGGCGCCGTAAAAATTTTCGATTTCATTTTTATACGGATGATAATCGACAAAACGACGCGCGGCAACCAAAATTGGCTCTAAATTATTTTTTCCACAGTATGCTTCGATAGCGGGCAAAATTTGAGTAGTTTTGCCGGAGCCGGAAAGACCGGCAACACGAAAAAGCTGGTGGTTTTTGGAAGCATGAGCGGTAAAATCGGCGAGAATTTGTGGCAAAATTTTAGCATAATCGTGAATATCAACTTGCCATTCCGACTTAACTTGGCTTGGCCAGTGGGACTTCATATATTCGATAACTTTAGCTAATTCGTGATGACTTTCAGGCATTTGGTTCCCTTCTTGACTTCGATGGTTTTGACCTTGGTGAATTTTTGAGATTCGCCCTCGGCTTGAATGGTGATATTGGCTGGATGCGTGAACTCTAAAATATCACTAGTGGTTGGTTCTCCTGGCACGCGACTAAAAATGCTTTTTAACATTAGCTTGGTGAGGTAATAGAGATTGGTGGTTTTTTCGGTTTCGCTGCGGAAACTTTTAGAATCAAGATAATCTTCGCCGCCCTTCATAACGCGAGCCATATAGTGACCGTTGACGGCGGCGTAGTCGGAAGTTTTGGCCGGCTGCAATTTGCCGTTTAATTTAAATTCTGGCAGAAAAATTTGGTGATGGCGATTCTTGAAATACCAAGTGGCAAGCGACAAATATGAACCGACCGAGCGACCGGCGGAATTTTTGAGACTTTTGCGAATACCTGGATAATCGTAAATTTTGACGGCTTCGGCGGTCATGCCGATGGTGACATAACAGGTGGCATAGCGGAAAAATTTACCGTTGACGAAAATTTCTAATGGGTAAAATTTTTGAACTTTTTGAGCTTTTAAAACTTCGGATAAAGTTTTGGTTTTTAAAGTTCGCGATAAATCATTGAAATTGCCGTATGGCAAAACCGCCAAGGTAACATCTTTGCCGGAATTCAAAATGCTGCCAGATGCAACAATGCCGGTGGCATCGCCACCAGCCGAAACAACCAAGTCGCCGTCGCTTAATAATTTTGTAAGTTCGGCAATGTTTTGCTCGATTGAAGTAGGTTTGACTTCGTATTTTCCGATGCGATAGCCCTGAATGCGGTGAAGCTGGTCCAAAATTTCACGTTTGACGTTAGCAAAACGAGAGGAACGCGGATTATAGACGATAAAAAGTTGCTTCATATGAGCGCCTACAAGCTAAAACCTGGCAAGAGCCATTTGAGAAGGGCGTAAATTACAACATAAATGACCAGACCGATAACGATTTCTAGCATGCGTTGCTTAGATTTCTGAACTTTGCCTGGGTCGCCGCCGGCGGTAAGATATTGAATACCAACTACAGTGATGCCAATGACGCCCAAAATGCCAATACCAATAGTCATAATATCAATGACTAGTAGGAGAATTTCTTTAACGCTGCTACCTTTGCCATCGTCACACATTTCACCGTTTTCGCCTAGGATATTAGTTGGAACACAGTTGTTGTCATCGGCAAAAACTGGGGTCATACAAAGTAGGCCACAGGTGAAGATTGCTAGAATGCCGAGAATAATTCTTTTCATAGTTACCTCAAATACTCATGGAGTTTTTTAGTGTCTTTATTCTTGCGAAGCTTGGAAAGAGCCTTGGCTTCGATTTGGCGAATGCGCTCACGGGTGACGTCGAACTCGGCGCCAACTTCTTCTAGTGTATGTGGGCGACCACCACCGATGCCAAAACGCAAACGGATGATTTTCTGTTCCCTATCTGTAAGGGTGGAAATAATTTCGGAAAGTTGCTCTTTGAGAATTTGATTGGCAGCGGAATCTTCTGGTGAAGCGCGTTCTTCATCTTCGACAAAGTCACCGAGCACAGACTCTTCGTCGTCGCCGTCGCGACCGATTGAAGCGTCAAGAGACGCGATGTCTTGCTTGATACGCATAACGTAATCGATTTTATCTGGGTCCATATCAAGAGCTTTGGCGATTTCTTCGTTGGTTGGCTCGCGATTTAGTTCGGAAGTCAATTTGCGCGTGGTGCGCAAGACTTTATTGATGGTTTCGACCATGTGAACCGGGATACGAATAGTGCGAGCTTGATCGGCGATAGCACGCGTGATGGCTTGGCGCACCCACCAAGTGGCGTAAGTAGAAAATTTGAAACCTTTGTCTGGATCGAATTTGTCGACGGCGCGCAAAAGACCGGTGTTGCCCTCTTGAATTAAGTCGAGAAAATCAAGGCCACGGCCACCATAACGCTTAGCGACAGAAACGACCAAACGCATATTTGATTCAATCATTTTGTCTTTGGCTTTTTTGTCGCCCTTTACAATACGCTGGGCCAAGTCGGCTTCTTCTTCTGGGGTTAAAAGTGGAATTTTACCGATTTCGCGCAAATATAAACGCACGGAATCGTCAGCGAAAGAATCGACGTTTTCATCGGTGATGGCGAGGTCCTCGTCGGAAAATTCCTCTTCGTTTTCTAAATCGTCGTTTTCTGGACCGTCAATATCCAAAGTGACGTCTTTCGCATTCAAAATATCATCTTTATTAGAGCTCATTTATAATAGTATAATCTAATTATTGGTTTTTTGCAAGTCTGCAATCTCTTGTAAGATTTCTGCGTATTTAGGCGAATCTTCATCTAGGCCATCCAGAGCTGCGCTGAGCTCTTTGATTTTTTCTTTATTGGTAGCTTTATGATATTGTGTTAAAAGTTCTTGGGCGGTTTTTTCGAGCTCTTCAGGCTGGAACGAACTATATTCTAAATTAAAAATAAATTCTAATTCACCAAGCTTAGTTTCGTCCTCTGGAATGTCGAGCGGAATTTTAGCTTGAGTGATACCGCCAAAGACTTTTAAGGCCAGCAGCAAATCTTCGAGCTGCGTAAGCGCGCTACTCTTGACGGTGGTCTTAGGTTTTTTATAGAATTTTTTGGAGCTTGCTTTTTCTAGTTGTTCGTTTAATCTTTCGCCCTTTTCGCGCAGAACTTCCACATCGACGCCTAATTTTTGGGCAATTTTTGATTCGTAGCTGGCATGTTCTACCTCGTCTGTAATTTGGCTGATGAGTTTAAGGGCGATATCGGAATATTTGCGCTTGCCCGGGGACGAGCGCAGGTCTAGTCTGGACTCGTATTTCTGAAGCAACCAGTCTATAGCTGGCACGCAACCATGCACGGCATCTTGCCAAAGTTTAGGATCTTTTTGAATTAATTCATCTGGGTCTTTGGCGCCGTGATAATTTGAAATAATCGACAAATCTATACCCAATTCTTGAGCCATTTTGATGGCACGTTCGGCGGCCTTGATGCCGGCTTCGTCACCGTCGTAAGCTAAACGAATATCGCTGGTCAACCTGGAAAGAATCTTGAGATGTTGGTCGGTCATGGCGGTGCCAGAAGTAGCGACGGCTTCTTTGACGCCGGCTTGATGTGAAGAAATTACGTCCATATTCCCCTCCACAATAATTACGAACCCGCTGCGGCGAATAGCTTCTTTGGCTTGGTAGAGTCCAAAAATAAACTTAGATTTGTTGAATAAAATAGTGTCTGACGTGTTCATATATTTAGGCTCGCCCTTGCCGATGATGCGCGCCGTAAAGCCAATGACGTCGCCGCCAGCGTCGATGAACGGCACCATCATGCGATCACGGAACATATCGGTTTTGTAGCGATTAAGTAAACCGGCGGCTTCGAGTTCTGACTCAGTGAAGCCGCGTTTTTCTAAAACAGTTTTTAAAGCTTTGCCGCTGGCTGGAGAATAGCCGATTTGGAATTCGGCAACGGTTTGACGATTAAGGTTGCGCTTATAAAAAACATATTCGCAAGCAGGCTTGCAACGAATTAGACAGGCTTGGTAATATTTGGTGGCTAATTTTAAAGCCTCTTTGGCGCGAGATTTTTTCTTGGCCACCGCCAGATCGCCACCGCTATATTTTTTGAGTTCTACGCCGGCACGCGCAGCGAGTTTTTCGAGGGCTTCTTTAAAGCTAATACCTTCGACCTCCATAAGAAAAGAAAAAATATCGCCGCCCTTATTGGCGGAAAAATCATGCCAGATTCCCTTTTCTGGCGATACCATGAAACTCGGGGTCTTATCGACACCCCACGGCGAACGACCTTTTAGATTACGGCCGGCGCGACTCAATTCAACATATTGTCCTACAACATCCTCCACCGCTAGTCTGGACTTTATTTCCTCCTTTGCGTCTTGCATATGTTATAATTATATCATAATGCAAGGACAAGAATACTTGAACCAAATTTCGACCTCAAATCGGCAAGTTCAGAAATCTGGCAACAAAATTTTATCATCAAAATTTTTTATAGTTGGCGCAATTGGCGCAATTTTACTAGTGCTAATTCTAATCATAGGCGCAATTCTAAACGCCGGCAAAGGCGGCGAGGAGGAATCTTCTTATGCTTTGATTTTGCACGTGAATAGCACGGTCGAGGAGATTCAAGAGTTTCAAACAAATATCAAATCTTCTATACTAAGGTCTGACGCGGGGTCGTTGCAAGGCGTGCTTTCTAACACTAGCACCAAGCTGACGACTTATTTGGAAGGCAAATATAATTATAAAGAAAGCAACATCAGTAGTTCCCTTACTGCAGAAGCAGAGGCGAATAAGACCGTGCTACATAACGAACTTTTTGAGGCTAAAATTAATGGTATTTTGGACCGAATTTTTGCACATAAAATGGTTTATGAAATTTCTTTGTTTTTGGCAGAAGAGGGGAAACTTTTGAAAATGACCAATGACGAAGATTTGACCACCATACTATCTACTTCTTATAAAAGCTTGGAAAATTTGAAGACTAATTTTGAGGATTTTTCTGAGGGGAAGTAAGACTGGACGGGTCCTGCCGGACTTTTCTCTCCCCCCCCAAAAAAAAATTTTGCAAGCAAAGATTTTGGGGGTCCCCCTAAAAGTCTGTCACCCGTTCACTGAAATCTTTCAGATGTATTTACGTTACGCCAGATTATAACTTAGGCGAATTAAGTCCGCAATTTCTTGGTCTTCTAGTTGGTTCGCTAGAACTATCTCGATGCCGCCGCGGCCGAAATAGCGCGATTCCATGACAGATTCGTATTTTTCTTTTAATAAGTTACCGAGTTTGGCGTCGCAGCGGAGTTCTATAGTGTTATTATTTACAACTAAGAAAACTTGCTCACCCTTACAATATAATTCGCGATTCTTTTCTTTTTTGACGGTGAAGTCCGTGATGCCGCTTATTTGAGAAATGTCAGGTACCATTTTAACTCCTCGATTGAGCCGTTAATATCATCTAGCGCGCGATGATTCTCTGGCTTAGTGAATTTTTTATTTAACGCTTCTTCGAAATAAATTTTCCAAGCGGAGACGTCGAGCATGCGATAATGTAATTTTTGGTTTAATTCTGGCATTTCGTGCTCGATGAATTTACGGTCTTGATGGATGGAATTGCCGGCGAGGTAAATCGTGCTGCCAAAATTTTGGTCGACAAAATCGATTAGTTCGCCTTCAACTACTTCGACCGGCTTGCCAGTTTGGTTTTGTGCAATGAGGACGTCGCGAGATTTTTGATTTTTCTCCCAGAATTTACCAACCATGCGAGTTTTCATCAAATTTTCATCAACTTTGACGACGGCCTGATAATTGGCGATGGGGTTTAAATTCATTTCGGTAGCAATGGCGGCGACCTCCAAAATGCGATCTTCTACAGGGTCGAGGCCGGTCATTTCTAAATCTATCCAGAGCAATTTGGCTTTTTTCATACTTTTATCTTATCACATTTCTGCAGGTATTTCGATGCCGAGTAAATCTAAGCCGTGCGTCATGGTGTTTAGGAAAACTTGAACGATTCGTAAGCGCTCGTAGGCATTGTTGCTGCCGGCGACTGGGCAGTTTTCGTAGAATCTGGAGAATTCTTGGGCAAGTTCGTATAGATAATTACAAAGTTTGTGTGGCGCCATTTCTAAGACTGCTTCGCTTAAAACAGATTTGTATTCGAGAATTTTTTTGATTAAATTACGCTCGTGAACGGTGAGTTCGTGGCTTTGGCTGGATGGCTTGGCGTCTTTGGCTTTTTCGATGATTTTGCTGGCGCGAACGGCGGAATACAAAAGATACGGGCCGGAATTGCCGGTCATTTTGACAGATTCTTTAGGATCGAAAATGATATTGCCGCCCATTTTGTATTTAAGGAAAGCATATTTGGTAGCAGCTAAAACAACTTTTTCGTCGGTGGAATTATATTCAGATTTTAGCTCTTCGCGAATCATGCCTAAAACATCGACGGCTTTTAAGAAATTGCCTTTACGCGAAGACATTTTAACGTTGCCCGGCAGTTTGACCAAGCCGTGGGTTAAGTGAGTGGTTTTTGCGACTAATTCTGGGGCATATTGCTCAATAGATTTTAGCACCACTTTCATGTATTCTAATTGTTCGCTGGCGGTAATGATGATAGATTTGTCGAAATGGTAGTCGGCGTATTTTTGGAAGATGAGGCCGACGTCTTTGGCTTCATAAGTTGGGACGCCTTCTCTATTGATGAATACGCGCGTATGTAAACCGTATGGTTCACCACGGAAAACGGTGGCGCCGTCGCTGAGTTCGTAGATGCCTGGCTGGATGTGTTCTTTGACGGTCTTTAGACCCAAGCTGGCGACGGTGGACTCTGGGTAGAACTTATCAAACTTGACGCCGATGCGGGCGTAAAAATCTTTGAAATAATCGTAGGATAATTCCCTACCACGCCAGTAGAGTTGAGCGAGTGAGGTATCGTGTAAATCTTCGGCGTTGATTTGATAGATTTCTTTATTTAGCTTGGTGATGGCGGCTTTGGTAGATTCGTCGGTTTCATAGGCGGCGGTGCCTTCGATGTAACATTTGGCAATGTCTTCGATAGTGAGAGTACTGGTGTCTTTTTGCTGTAAAACATACATGGTTTTAGCAACGTGCAGGCCGACGTCGCCACCGAAATTGGCGCGGATGACTTTGGCGCTGGCGTATTCAAAAAGCCTAGAAATAGAGTCGCCCACAATTGAAGTATAGAGATGGCCAACATGGAGGACTTTGAATGGATTAGGGTCGGAAAATTCGCAGATGACGGTTTGATTGGAATATTCACTTGATGAGATAATCCCCCTGTAATTTTGGGATAAATTTTGGATGCTTTGAGTGAGGAATTCGCTTGATAAAGTGAAGTTGATGAAGCCCGGAGCGGAAATGTTGGTACTAAAATCTGAGAGGGTTTTTTGTAGTTCCTCGGCAATCACCATTGGTGGTTTGTGGAGTTCTTTGGCCAGTTTTAGGGGAGCGTTAGAGGAATAGTCCGCAGTAATGTTGGGTGGCGCTGGCGTGACGCTGGCATCAAAATCTAAATTGTATAAATTTTTGACTGTTTTATTTAGTGCTTCCCTGATAAAATTCATAGAATTATTATACCATATATCTGTAAAATATGACACAGCGGGTAATGTAGAGTAAAAATCAGAGATATTACTATTATAGACTTCATGAAGGTCTTTATATTCCCCGCTACCTCCGCCAGTTGGCATACGCCAGCCCTTAGGGCAAACGTCATACTGGGCATCCCCAGTGCTAGAGCTAGAATCATAACAATAGGTGTCGCCGGTTGTATCTATGCCGGTAGCGATATTATAACCCTCGGGTGTGCTAACCAAGACATTACTGCCTTCGGTGTCGCCACTGTAGCCTATAGCATAGATACCAAAGCCACCTGGATCGTTACAAGATACGTTGATATTAGATCTGTGATACTGTGCCGTCAGAGATTGAAACAGTATGTGCGGTGGAGACAGTGCCAGACAGAATACAAGAGACATCAAATGTGGCGGTAACGGTATCTATGACATCGGTTGTGGCGTAGGTGTTATGGGCGGTCCCGGATGTGAAGATGATGCCTAGCACAACTATTTTTTTGGGATGAAATTTGAGACTAAGATGAATTATTTTAAAAATTCTTGTATTATGCATCTGCAAAATATGATATAATAGATGCAGATTGGACATCGTTATATGATTCAGTTCAGAAACGGGTCCTGTCACCACATGTATGACAATGACTATATCTGCGGGTATCGTATAACGGCTATTATGTATCCTTCCCAAGGATAAGATCAGGGTCCGACTCCCTGTACCCGCACCAATGAAGAGCTTGCTCTTCTTTTTTGTTTAATAAACATCTGAGGCAGTTCATATATTTATAGAGCAACACATCGAATTAAAAAACCATAATTTTTGCTAGTGTAGTCAGACGCATAAACACTGGTCGAGCCAAAGTTGAGGTTATATGCACCGCTACTAGAAGAAGCCTTAGACGACCAATAATTTGCACTACTGCCCACATTGTTAAGGGACTGAAAAGCAAACGAAATATTTCCACTTCTGGCGAAGAATAATGGCGATACTAAAAGGGCTGAATCACTTGAACCTATCGAACTTCCAGTAATACCGTAAGCGTTAGTTAATTTACCAAAGCTATAATTATCGATATGTGAGCCCGAGGTTGGTAATCTCCAGCCTGTTAGGCAGATGGAAGTAGTGGCCTCCCCACTATCCAAAACTCCACCAGTGCCCGCTGTGGCGGCGTTTCATTGATAATAGTTACCTAGATGATAATGTAGATTAGTATTGCCTTTAGTGGAAGAGTCTGTCAATGATACAATGGAAGTTTTTGAACTGGATCCATTTGGTAAATACCAATCTCCTGGGTTATATGAATAGGTATCAGTATCGCTTAGACTATTATATATTTTCTGAAGCAGTGGAACAAATACTGGAAGTCATTTATTGCATATTAGTAATGCTACTCCAAGTTAGTTTTTTGCATACTCCACCCTCCAGTATGTATCCCTTTGGGCATTCCTCGGTGCTTGGGTGGACTACGGTGTATCTATGCCGGTAGCGATATTATAACCCTCGGGTGTGCTAACCAAGACATTACTGCCTTCGGTGTCGCCACTGTAGCCTATAGCATAGATACCAAAGCCACCTGGATCGTTACAAGATACGTTGATATTAGATCTGTGATACTGTGCCGTCAGAGATTGAAACAGTATGTGCGGTGGAGACAGTGCCAGACAGAATACAAGAGACATCAAATGTGGCGGTAACGGTATCTATGACATCGGTTGTGGCGTAGGTGTTATGGGCGGTCCCGGATGTGAAGATGATGCCTAGCAATATGGCAAAACTGAAAAACAAAAATTAGCTATTTTCTAGATTTGGGATGGAGATAGATTCGGAAACTTTGCCAGATTCTTGAAGGGCGTTGAATTCTTCGTCGAATTTAGTGAATGGAACCTTGATGGAAACAAAGTTGACGCTGGTATCTGTTTTGCTAATAAGTTTGACGAAGTAATAACCGTCGCCGTTGGTGGAAATGAATTTGCCGCTGTTTTGGCCTGGCTCTAATTTCATGGCTTCGTTGGCGCGGCCACCGTCGATGTTCTTGTTGTCGACTAAGCCGCCGGTTTCTTCGTAAGTGATTTGATCGCCAAGGGCTTCGACGACTTTTTGATAATCGTTACTGTTCCCTGCCAAAATTGACTCCACCTGACTGGCGATTTGGTTGGCGTTGTCGTCGCTGGCGATTTCGACCTTGGACTTGATGAAGGTGAGGTAAAGCATGCGCTCGTATTCGGACTTATCGAGACCAAAATTATCTTGGATAATTTTAATGAATCCTTCTTCGCTGCGTTCGATGCCGCCGATATTTAAGTGGCGGTTGAATTCGTCGGCGATTTCTTGGCTGGAAACTTCAATATTTAAATCTTTAGCAAGTTTAATGGCATAGGCATATTTTTCGGACTCAGTAAGGGCGGAACGCTGGTAGTTGGCGCGCAATTGGTCGAGTGAGCCTTCGTTGAATTGGTTGGAAGATTGACGCTCGATAGAGTTAATGCTGCTGCGGTATAGCATAAGATAATCTGAAAAACGCACGTTTTCGTCGTCTACCTTGGCGACGGACAACGGGATGGCCTCGGTAATGCGAAAAAGTAAATCGTTAGTCATATTAAAGCGATAGAGGCCAAGCCAAACCCCGGCTACAACAATAGCAAGGACGGTGAAAGAAATTAAAATAGTGTTAACGACGATGCGGTGCTTGGTCCACTGAAGAGGATATTTGAATTTGCGCCCAGTGGCAAGGACTTCTTCGCGACGCTGATCGACCTTTTCTTGTTCGGTGATTTTTTGGTCTTTTTTGCGAGGTGATTTCATGGTATAATTATACCATAAAAGTAAAAATAAATTTTTACTTTTGTACTCTCTTGGCCCGGTGGCTCAATGGATAGAGCAATTCCGTCCTAAGGAAGAGGTTGTGCGTTCGACTCGCACCCGGGTCACCATATCAAAGACCGCAAGGTCTTATTTTTTTTAGCAAGAAAAAGCCCCGTGGCGAACACGAGGCGAAGAAAAATAAAAGACTAGTAATCAGCGATGCCTAGTTTACGTTCCTGAGCTTCGAGCCTATTTTTGTAAACTTCGAAGATTTCAAAAATCTCTTCTGGCACATGAATTGAAGAAAAAGGGACTTTTGGAGTATCCATGCCCGGTTTCCAGACATTGATTTTCTGATACTCGTCGCCGAACTTTTCCGACAAAACTGCCTTACTTAATTCTGGATGGCTCTCGCGAGCCTCGGTTGAAAGCCGAAATTGACGGCCTCCCCCAATATAAATGTACTGATTATCCATAAATAATCCTCCTTGAAAAAAATGTGGTAGCGTCTTTATTTTTCCTCCCCAAAGATAAGGGGATTTCTTTATTATAACACAAAAAAATATGTTTTTTGAAATTTTTAACAAAAAATCTCCCTATAATCAGGGAGATTTGGTTGGTTAATAGACTAGCGGGTGTATTTCTCGTGTAAATCGGAATAGTCGTAAAGCTCGTTAGCGTTGAACCAAAGGTCGATTTCTTGTTTGGCTTCTTCTAGACTACCAGAAGCGTGGACCAAATTTGGCACGCCGGTGCCTTTAGCATCTGAGTAGCCAAAGCTCATGTGTGAGAAATCGCCACGGATGGTACCCATTTCGGCAGATTTTGGTTCGGTTGGGCCGACAATCTTACGAACTAAAGGCTGGGCCTCGACACCTTCTAAAACCATAGCGATAACCGGGCCGGTCATCATATATTCAACGTTGTAACGGAAAGCTTGTTCACCACGGCGAGTAATCATTTTGCCGATATCTTCGTAGTGAGCGCGGTAAAGTTTTTCTTCTGGCATAACCATCTTCATACCGACAATCTTAAGACCAACACGCTCAAAGCGTTGGATGACTTCACCGATAATGCCACGCTGGACGGTGTCCGGTTTGAGCACTACTAATGTGCGCTGGATAAAATCTTTTTCTTTTGTCATACAGTCTCCTTTTTATGAATTATAACATAAAATGATATAATTAAGATATGGATGTCGAAGAATTGATTGGCGATTTTTTGGAACACTTGGAAATCGAAAGTGGGCGCAGCAAAAAAACTATTGAAAATTATCGCTTATATTTGGAGCGATTTTTGATGATTTCGCAAGATATTCTCGACAAAAACGAATTGAAGCCTAGTGATATCACACGTGAACTTTTGCGCAAATATCGATTAAAGTTAAACCGATATGGCACGGAAAACGATAAGGATGATTTGCAGACAATTACACAGGCATATCATTTGATTGCCTTGCGTGGGTTTTTAAAATACCTGGCGCGACGCGAAATTAAATCTTTGGATCCATCACTAATCGACTTGCCGCGCGTGATTCGTAAACAGGTGACATTTTTACATTTTGACGAGGTTGAGGATATACTTGAACAGATTGATTTGTCGACGGAATCTGGTCTGCGCGATAGAGCGATTATCGAACTTTTGTATTCTGGGGGCTTACGTGTTTCGGAATTGGTAGGGCTGAACCGTGATTCGGTAAACTTAGAAAGGCGTGAATTTATGGTGCGCGGTAAGGGCTCGAAAGACCGACCGATTTTTATTAGCCGTTCGGCGGCGGATAGGGTTCAAGATTATCTGGACGCTCGGACTGATTCCCTGCCGGCGCTGTTTTTGAACAATTCAAAAAATTTACAAGCAGTAGATAATTCGGGAAATTATCGCAGAATTACACCGCGTAGCGTAGAGCGCATCGTAGAAAAATATGCGCGGCTGGCTGGAATTACCAAGCACGTTTCGCCACATACTTTGCGACACTCATTTGCGACAGATTTACTAATGAACGGGGCAGATTTACGTTCAGTGCAGTCGATGTTAGGGCATGCAGATATTTCGACCACACAAATTTATACCCACGTAACAGACGCACATTTGCGGGAAATTCACGAAAAATTTCATAGCGAAACTAAATAATTAATAACCGACCTGTGGGCTGCTCGAGCGCGTGTTGCGGTCGATAATGACGCCATCTTTGTAAGTAAAAACATTCCAATAATTGCCGCTACCGCTGGCATTATCCGAGTTATAAACTCGCGTTTCGCCAGTTGTAAGATTTCGAAGCGTCACCGTGGCACCGGTAACGTTGCCCGTTCTGCTGTAGTTATGGATATAGTAATAATAAGTTTTGCCGCCCAGAGTATTAAGCGTGACGGTTTCAGGGCCATATCCCCGAGTAATATCTTTATCTAGGCTGGCGATTGGTTCTGAAAAATTTTCGCTATAAGTTTTACTACCGTAATACATTGAAAAATAAGAGCTATCTGATTTTTGACCGTAAACATAGGAATCTAAATCTCTAGGGGTTTCGCCCCAGGTGAGCGTGAGAGTGATTTTTTCGTTAAACTCGGACCAGTTAGCATGCAATTCCAGTGTTTTGTTATTATTGAATGCGCCCGGTAAAATGGTTGAAGGGTTATCCTCGCCGGCTTTTTTAATCAACTGACCAGGGTTCAACTTTAATGAGCATGCGCCACTATCGTCTAGCTTACACCATGAATTCATTTTGTAACCAGTGATTTTTAAATCTGCGTCAGAAACATAGCAGTCTTCATCTAGATAACAAATTGTATCCGATGGAACTTCGCCGCCGTGGTCTGAGTAATATTTGATTGTATATTTGGTGTGTTCCCAAACTTCTGCTAGCTCGTATTTTTCGACGCCGTCGTTTTGGTTGTTATATAAAATGGTGCCAGCTGGATATGTTTCGCCATCGCAAGATTGACCATCGCTGGAAACTTTATCCTTAGGGCACCAGCCCTTGAAGGTGTAGGCGTATCTTTCGGTGTTTGGCTCTGGCAGCTCGAAGGTGCGTTTTTGGACACCACGCTCGTCACCAAGCGTCACATCGACATAGCCAGAAATTTCCGTAATGTCTGAGTCATGTAAACGAATGACTGTTGAAATAGTAGAAGGCTCATTGTTGCCGGTACCATACCAACAAGTGCGAATGTAGAAATCGTAATAAGCGGCAACAGACTCTGGATTATTAGCAATATCTACAATATTGGTTCCAATTGAATCTTTAACCGCTATGACATAGATGCCTTCAGCCTTATAGAGATTCTTATATTTACTGGCGCCAAAAAGACTGGAGCTGTTGTCGCTGTTCGCGTTACTAGCGTCGTTATTATCGCTAAAAATAAGGCGAGGATAGGTTGAGGCTTCGGTAAAAATGTCGCTGTTATTTTTTAATGAGATATACGCCTTTGAGTCTGCTTCGTTGACGGTGCGCGGGTTAATGACGAAGGCTTTATTATAGATTGGGTTGTCGTTTCGGTAGATTTCGCTACAGCTTTGCGGCGTGTATTGAACGATGGTGGCTTTGGCAGATTCGTCCATATCACTCAGGTCGATAGCGTTGGCCGTAATGGTTTTCCAAAGATTGGAAAGTGATTGACTGATATTTTCTTTTTTGGACGAGTAAGCGTTATGAATAAACCTTATCGTTTCGGCCTGGACGTCAACTTCTTCACGAGCAAGGGTAGTTTCTAGTGCGAGCTGCGCGCCAGAAGTGCCGCTGCTCATGACGGAAACAATGGAAATTGCAATCATCGAAAAAATACCAACAGCGAGAGCTACTTCAATAAGAGTGTCACCCTTTTTAACCATAAGTTTATTATATCATACTTAAAAATAATTTGGCAAAAGCATAAACAATAACAAACGCTGCGATGAAAAATGGGCCAAAATGAATCTTGTGCTGTTTGTGCTTTTTGAGTATAGGTAACATAATAACACAAGCTAGAAGATTGGCGATAAATAGAATCAAAAGGGCGAGCCAAGGATAAAAAATCGCCAACCCCATGATAACGCCAAGAACCCAATCACCATCGCCAACCCATTTGCCGTGCGAAATAAAATAAAGTAAAAGATATAGTCCACCAAGAATGAGAACCGAGAGCAGCGGCTGCCAGATAAGGTCTGGCGAAAAACCGCTAGATGCAATGAGACTGTATTCTTGAAGGACGAGAGCAATTACGGCAAATATAAGCGAGATGTTTAGGGCAAAAGTGGGCAGCTCGCCGTAGAGGCCGTCGTAGATAGCTAAAAAGGATAAGTTTAAAGTAAGCAATAGTGTTATAGCAAATATGCCCCATTCTAATGTAGTGGCGGTTACAATATTGAAGTTTATGCTTAAAAGCAAAAATGCTAATGCCACGCCGAGCTCTGATAAAAATTCTGCTACGCCGATTTTATGGTGGCATTTGCGGCACTTACCCCTAAGAACAAGCCAAGAAACAATAGGTAGATTATCATACCATTTGAGTTGAGTTTTGCAGCTTAAACATACCGAACGATTCCCTAGTTTGCGCCCCTTTTTTGTGGTTTTAAGTTTGAGGCGACGAGCTTGGCAGCATAAAAAAGAACCAAAACAAGCACCTAGAACAAAAAGAAAAATCGAAAAGATGATTTTCATAGTTTTATTTTAGCATATAATATTGTTTTTATGTTATAATAAGCATAAGTATGACTACGAAAAAAGGATTCACCTTTATAGAAGTTGCACTGGTCTTAGCGGTGGCAGGTTTGATTTTTATTATGGTTTTCGTGGCTTTGCCGGCTTTGCAGCGCTCGAGTCGCGACACGACAAGGCGCAACGATATGACCGAATTTATTGCTGCCGTGAAGAAATATCAGACTAATAACCGGGGCGCGTTACCGGGCAGTGCAGATAAAGATTACCCTGTAGTGGTAGATGGTTACAGTGATAGCGGCTCAATAAATGATACTTCTTGGCAGGGGTTTTATAATAAATACTTAGGGAAAGATTTTACCGATCCGTTGGGCGAAACTTACAAGCTCAACGTGATGCAATGCGATGCGCAAACAGATACCAAGTGTAGTGATGACGGGCAGTATACAAATCAAATAAATGTCAATTATACATTGTTAGTGGTCATTCAGGCAACTTGTAAAGGTGAAGAAACAATTGGGTCTTCTAACCCGCGTAATTTGGCGGTGCTTTACAGGCTTGAAGGCGGTGGAGTTAGTTGTAATAATACTTAGTTTACTATTTGATTCTTATAAAAAGCCCTGTTCGCTGAACGGGCCCTGCTGCCAAGTTTATCAGACTGAACGGGCCCTGCCGGACTTTCTTTCCCCCAAAATTTTGCAAGCAAAGATTTTTTGGGGGTCCCCTAAAAGTCCGTCACCCGTTCACTGGGGTCTTTTAGGCTCATTCGATTTTGGCGAAGATAAAAAATACTCCCCAATGGGGAGTATTTTTTATATGAGGTTATTACTGGTTATCGATACAGTAGACACCTGCACCTTCTAGACGATACAAGATGGCGTAATCGTTCTTGGCTGATACCTTGACCTTCTCACCGTCACATTTACCGCCAGGCACCATGAAGACGGTATAAGATTCAAAGGCTTTTGTGCCGCTAGACAAAGAGCCTTCACCGTCAGTATAAGTAAGTTTTTCGTTACCGTCAGGAGACTCTAATTGGACAAGCGTTGCACCAGTTAAGCCAATGTTTGGAGAAATAACCAAGCTATATGGATTACCGGATGGGTCTTCGAAAGTATTTTTCTTTTCATTAGATTCAGCGACGCCGGAATTCATATAGTCGCGGACAAATTGACATGCAACGTTGGTTTTACATTCGTTGTCGCCAGAGAAAGTATCAGTTCCCTGCCATTTAACCGCAGCGGTTGCCTCTGGCAAATTAGTTTTGCTGTCTGAATAGCTATGATTGGTTTGGTAGTTGGTAAGAGAAGTGCTAACACGTGCGATATCATTACGGCGTTGAGTATCACGCTGTGAACGTTGTAAAGCTGGTAAGGCGACGAAGACCATAAGGAAGATAAGACCTGCGATAGCGAGCACAAGCACGACCTCGATGATAGTGAAGCCTTGTTTAGAGTTAGTATTTTCTTTTGCCATAATAAATCCTTTCTAGATTTTAATCCTTATGTTTATAATATATTAAAAATCTCTAAAATGCAAGTGTTTTATAGATAAACTACGTAGAGACAGAGTTTACTAATGAGTAGATTGGGAGCAATGTACCACCAATAACGACGCCGATAAGACCAGCCATTAAAACCATCAAAATTGGCTCAATCATGGTGGAAATACTGTTGATTTGCTCGTCTAGTTCGTTTTCGTAAACAGCTGCGGCCTTGCCAAGCATTTCGTCGATTTTACCAGATTCCTCACCGATGGATGCCATTTGCGGGACCAATGGCAACATGTATTTACGGTCTTTTAACGATTCGGATAAAGGTTTGCCACCCTTGATAACCTCAAGAGATTTGCTGTATTCCTCTTCAATAACAACATTGTTGGTGGCGGCGATGGCGATTTTGACGGAGTCAAGCATCGGAACGCCGGTAGCGAGAAGCATCTCAGTAGTGCGGGCAAAACGCGAGACGTAGAGCTTTTTGAATAAACCGCCAAAAATCGGGACGTGAATTTTGAAAGAATCCATAGCATGACGACCAACAGAAGTCTTTTTGACGGTATAAAAGATGCCACCAAAAATTGCGACAAGAATAATAGCCACCAGCCACCAAAAGCTAGCAAAGAAATCAGAAATATTAACCAAGAATTGAGTAAGACCCGGCAACTCCTCGCCCATGTCTTTGTAGAGTTTTTGAACTTCTGGGACCACCATCACCATCATGAAAGCCAATACGGCAATAATCACAACAAGAATAATCACTGGATAAACCAACGCGCCTTTGATTTTGGAAAGCATGGCGGCATCTTTCTCTTCTTGGTCGGCAAGACGTTTCAATGCTAAATCTAGCGTACCGGAAGTTTCGCCGGCTTTAATAAGCGCAAGATAGACACCGTTAAAAATATCTGGGTAGCCAGCAAATGTATCATAAAGAGTTTTACCAGCTTCGACTTTGGCGAGAATTTCTTCGATAACTACTTTCATGGCCTTGGCTTGAGTTTGCTCGGCGACCGTGCGTAGTGAGGTGGCGAGTGGCAAACCGGCGCCAATCAAAGTAGCAAGTTGGCGTGTGAACATAATACGATCTTTACTAGTAACATGACCTTTGCCGCCGAAAAGTCCTCCGCCTTCTTCGACGATGGACTCCGGAATATAACCCTGCTCAATGAGTAAGTGGCCGGCGGTCTGTTCGTCTTCGGCCTGAATCACGCCCTTGACGGTTTTACCGGTGGCTTTTTCTTTGCCTTTATATTTAAAACGACGCATTTAACCCCTGACTAACCTATTTAATTCGTTGATATCTACGGCAAATTCCCTGGCGGAATCATAAGTAATAACACCGGTTTGAACCAATTTAGCCAATGTGCGATCCATAGTCTGCATACCCTGGTCGGCGCCGGTTTGGATGGCGGTATCGATTTGATGAGTTTTACCTTCACGGATGAGCGAACGAATCGCAGAGTTGGCTACCATAATCTCGGCAGCAACGACGCGACCGCCACCAATGGCTGGAACAAGGCGCTGAGAACAGACAGCCATCAGCATATTGGAAAGTTGAGTGCGGACTTGCGGTTGTTGATGAGACGGGAAAACGTCAATCATGCGGTCGATACTTTGCGCAGCGGAATTAGTATGAAGTGTAGCAAAAACTAAATGACCAGTTTCGGCAATAGTGATAGCGGCTTGAATGGTTTCGAGGTCGCGCATCTCGCCAATTAAGACGACATCTGGGTCCTCACGCAAAACGGAGCGAAGAGCAGCCGCGAAACTGAAAGTATCGTAATGAACTTCGCGCTGCGCGATAACGGAACGTTGCGATTTGTGTGTATATTCAATTGGGTCTTCGATGGTAACGATATGAACAGATTTATTGCGATTGATTTTATCAACCAAGGCGGCCAAGGTAGTAGATTTGCCGGAGCCGGTAGGGCCAGTAACCAAAACTAAGCCACGCGGGAACTCGGCAAACGATTCGACAACCGCAGGCATACCTAAATCGTTGATGCTTCGAATATTGTTAGGAATCAAGCGAAAGGCAGCAGCAAGTTTACCGCTTTCGTGGAAAGCATTCACACGGAAACGTGCAATGTCACCAAAGGCGAATGAATAATCAAACTCTTTATCTTTAATTAAGATTTTTTGCTGTTCTTCGTCTAAAGTAGCAAAAATTAAATTCTTGATAACATCCTCTGTTAATTTTGGCATGCCAACAATAGGCGTGAGCGCGCCATCGATACGCAAAATCGGTGGCAGGCCATACTGAATGTGTAAATCTGAAGCGTTGCGGCGCACGCATTCTTCGAGTAAATTTTCAATTTTTGGTGTGTTTATGACTTGCCCACTATTTTCCATAATTTTATTATACCACAAGCTTTATGATAAATCACTAGCCACGCGGTTTACCTCCTCTAATGATGTAATGCCAGATAGAGCCTTCAAAATGCCGTCCTGGCGCATAGTAACAGTTCCCTTTGACTTAGCTAAACGCATGATATCATTAGCAGTGGCGTGTTCGATGATTTTTTTCTGGATGTCTTCGTCGACGGTAATGGTTTCATATAGGCCGGCACGACCTTTGTAGCCGCCTGGAGTTTCTTTAGATTCCATACCTTTTGACAGTAAATAGAAATCGTCATTTTTAACCGGCAAACCTGGGTAGCCTAAATCTTCGCTAACTTTAGCAACAGATTCTTTATCTTGCGGTAAAAGTCCGCCTAAAATTTCGTTGATGCTTTTAGTTTCGATTTCGGATGATTTATAAGTCTCGCGTTTTTCAGTAATACGACGGACAAGGCGCTGACCAATAACCACGTTTAAAGTAGAAGCAAGTAAAAATGGCTCCACGCCCATATCAAGAAGACGCGGCAAAATACCGGCGGCTGAATTGGTGTGTAAAGTCGAGAATACTAAATGGCCAGTTAAAGCAGCCTGAACAGCCAGGGCGGCAGTTTCGGAATCACGAATCTCACCAACCATCACTACGTCTGGGTCTTGGCGCAAAATCGAACGAAGGCCACTAGCAAAAGTTAGACCGGCATCAACGTTAACCTGAATTTGGTTAATGCCGTCCATTTTATACTCGACTGGGTCTTCGAGCGTAACGATATTGATGGCTTCAGATTTGATTTTTTGAATAAGCGCATAAAGAGTGGTTGACTTACCGGAGCCAGTTGGACCAGAAGTCAGAATCATACCATTTGGACGTTTAATTCCCTCAAGGACATCACGTAACGCACGCCCAGTCATGCCCATTTTTTCAATTTCCATAGAAACACCAGATTTGTCAAGGAGACGAATAATTACTTGTTCGCCCCATGTAACAGGAGAAATGGCGATACGCAAATCGATTTCTTGATCATCTACTAAGACTGTAAATTGGCCGTCCTGCGGAATACGGTGTTCGTCGATTTTAAGATTGGCAAGAATTTTAACACGCGAAACCAGGGCCGGTGCAACAGTTTTAGGAAGCTCCATAATTTTGCGCAAAACACCATCGATGCGGCAACGAATGATAAGCGAGTTTTCAAGAGGCTCAATATGAATATCTGAGGCTTTGGTTTTGGCAGCATAGCTCAAAATAGTAGTTAGGGCTTTAGAAATTGGCGAATCTTGGACGATGGTTTTAGCGTTAGATTGTTCCCTGGCGGCAACTTCTTCGTTGGTTTCTTCAACTGCCTCTTTGACGCTAGCAAAATCACCGTGATATTTATCTAGAAGTTCGCGGATGCCACGTTCGGATGACATCCAAACACGAATTGGCTGGTTGATGAGATTCGAGAGATAATCGGTGGCTTGGACGTTTGTGACATCGGTCATGGCGACATTAAGCATGCCGTCTTTCTCGCCAATGGCAACTGCCAAAATACGGGCGGCGGCTTCGCCAGGAATTTTGGAAAGAATATCTTGGTCGACGCTGATGTTTTTGAGCTCTACGTATGGCACACCAATAAGTGCGGCAGTAGCGCGAGATACCATATCGCTGCTGATGATTTTCTTAGCGATTAACTCCGAGAGAATCGAGTTGCCAGTGGGCTCAACTTGCGCCTTGATAGCCGAAACCAAATTGCGATCAGCAAGCCCCTCGGATACGAGAAGATTGATGATTCCTTCTTCGGCATCTTTTGTGAGAAGTGCCATTATTCATCCTTTTGGGTTACATTTGAGTCTGTAGACTGAGTGGTGCCCTCAACGCTGCCAACGTTAATTTGTGTGGAATTTTCATCGATGCATTGACCATAGACATTATATTTGGCACAATTCCCTACATAGGCCTCGACGGTTGGGTTAAGAGCTTTGTAGTTGAAAATTTCTGGGTCTGGCTCGGCAAGTTCGGTGGATACGGAAGAGTTAATGGTTTTGAATGAAAAATCTTCTGTCTCGCCAATGAAAATATTACAACAGAAATAAGCAATCAGCGTACCGGCAATGGCGATAGCGATAGATGTTGCTAAATCGGCTTTCATTATTCTTCTTCTCCTTTGGTGGTTACTTTGCCAGTTTCGGCAGAAACAGTTTTAGTTGACTCCGTGATCGATGACGACTCCATGTAGTAGGCTTGGGCTTGAGCGCGGAATTGGAGTAGGTTGTCGCCGCTCCACTCTATACTGGCGCTTTGAATGTTGAACTCGCGAATTGAACGTTCTATATTGCTAAGGACGTTCATCGTGGTACTGGAATCTGTTTCGATGGCTACGTTAAGAGAGATAGTGTTTAGATTAGTGCCGATTGTTGAAGCTTCTGTATCGCCACTTGGGCTAAGCGATTCTGGCTCCCAGTTGGAAACTTTGAAAAGTTGGTTTAAGCTAGCGAGCAAGGCCTCTTCGTTTTTGGTGGATGGAAGCGCATCTGGAATCACACGTAAGGCGGAGCAGCTGCGAATCAATTGACTGGCGGCGCTTAGCTCCTCGCTGCCCCTAGCTTCTTCATAAATTGTGCTGAGCTCTTTATAGGTATAGTTCTTGCTGGTTAATGGGTCGATGCAACTGGAATTACTTACGTTTGGCACTGAATTTAGAGCTTCGTTGGCGGCTAAGTCCTCAATAATATTAGCCCTGAGAGTGTTTGGAATTTCAGAAACTTCAATACCATCCGGGTCGCATTTTTTGAGTTCTTCATCGGTATAAATGCTACCATTAGGGCTTTTGCAAATACCGATATTCTTAATGGTGTTTGAATAGTTAACGATGGTTTTTTCTTCTTCTGCGATGACATTGATATTGAAAGAAATTTGGTTGACGAAAGATGAGATGAGAGAAATCGCTACACCCAAGAAAAGTGAGGCAACAAGCACTGAAAGAAGCGTATATTGTTGAGCTTCCGTGATTTTAAGTCTTTTACTGATTGCGATTTCTTTAGCCATTGTTTTCTCCTGCTCCATTAGTACTATTGGAATTACATGCGGTGTCGCTTTGGTCGCAGTCGCTAGCGCGCTTGCCGAATATAGACTGAATTTGGACATAAGAATCGGTAACGTTGCGGCGACCAGATGGCGCAATAGCTAACACGTGCTTGTTTGTGAATGAGTAGAATTCCGGGTTAATATAGACTGAGGCCGAGAAGCGTAAAACTAAACCGTTGGATGAATCGCGGCCATTGGAGGAATCGGAAATTTTGATACCATTGGTGTCGCCAGAGGCGTCTTGGACTAAATGGCAGTTGTTCTCTTCGGACCAGGTAGGATTAGATTTGTCTTTGCTGTTGTCGCCGGTATAAGAAATACACTGGCTGACGAAGTGCTCAACATTAGAGATGGTGCCGTCCAAAGTCATGGATGGTTGAGCAGTAGAGGCAGTCTCTTTGTACCAATCGGAATACTGAGGAGTGCGCCAAATACGAACCACAGATTGGTTATCATAAGTTTCGACACTATAATCTGTAGCTTTAAGAGTTTCGGACGGGTTACAGCCCTCACCATTAATAGTCCAGTAGGCATAGTAGCCTTTTGTGGAATCTTTGAGGGTGGCGCCATCGGTGCCCTGCTCGATAATACAATAGGATGGAATTTGATTCCCCTCTTTATCTACGTAATTGCCGTAATCGTAGCGCATATAGTCCATACTCTTTTTAAAAGAATCAAGAACGTTGTAATCGATGTATGGTTCTTGACCGGCATTAGCTTGGGCTTCAAAAGTAAGGGTCGGTTGCGAGCCACTAAGATTGACGCTTAACTCGGAAATAGTGATAGTATCAGCACCGGTAGGAATTAACGCAGAAATAGCATTAAAAGTACGTGAAACTACGTTTTTATTGCTGGATAAGGCAGCGAGGTTGCCGACCTGATCTTTGATGGTTAAAACATCGTTGAGCTCGCTATAAGAATTGAGCTTTGAGGATAACTGGTTGATGGTTTCCTTTTTGCTGTCACGGACTAGTTGCTGACCGCCGGCGATTAAACCGATTACTACTGTTAAAACTACGCTTGCGATAGCAACAACGATAGAAGCGAAGAAAATGTAATTTCTGACCTTGAGAGCCTTGATCATTTCACCTTTGATATCTGGGACTAAATTGATTTCGCGTGCCATTAGTCGTTACTCCTTTCCGATAAGCCAATTGCAACTGAAAATTCGTTGGCCACGTTCATCAGGACTCTTTGTTGTTCTGAGGTGGTGCGCACAAATTGCCACGGGTTGCCATTGATGGTAGAAATATTAGTTTTGGCTTCGATAAAGCTAGAAAAAAGCGGAATGACGCTGGCGTAACCTGTCAAAATGATGCCGCCGACTTTGCCGTTGATATATTTAGTCTGGAAGAAACGCACTGATTTAGCCAATTCGGCGGCAAAGGTGTCTAGATGCGCGCTGAGAATTTTGAAAACTTGGCCCTCGACTTGGTTTTGGTCTAGGCCGAATTTGAGGATAAATTGACGGGCTTGATCTTCGCGGACATCCAAACTGCTGGCCACGGCCTTGATTAACACGTTAAAACCGCCCGGCACGGAGCGCACCAAGCGTGGTTTGTTTTTGAAAACGATGACGATATCTGTAGAATCGGCACCAAAATCTACTATCATATTAGCATCAATTGCGCCAGGGGTATTTAAGGCTCTGGCCATAGCAAGAGCTTCAGGCTCCATGGCGATAATGTTAAGGCCGGTTTTTTCGATAAGTTCCATGGTTTCTTCGGCGTAATCTTTGGCAATGGATGAAACTAGAATCTCGGTTTTGGCTGGGTCGTCCGGACTTGGCCCCAAAATGATATAATCGGCCTTGGCGTCGCTTAAAGACATTGGGACATATTTGTCTATTTCGTATTTGAAAGTCTTCTTGAGCTCTTTTTCTGGCAATGTATCGGTGCTAACAATAGAGGTAAAAGTTTTGCTGGCTGGCAAGCCTAATGCGACGTTTTTGGTTTTGATACCGGCCTGATTGACCGCACCCATAATGGCTTCGCCTAGGCGTTTTTTGCCTAATTCAGAAGAATCTGCTTTGAGTTTGATATCGATTGGAACATAAGCAAATTTCTGGAGAGTCCAGCCGTGCTGTTCGGAGCCAGAAAGTTGGACGATTCGCATCGAGTTTGTCCCAATATCTAGGGAGAAAAAGTCGCCCACGCCATGCAATAAATTCATACTCTTATTATAAGCTTATGGTTATAAAATGTCAATAAAAAATATCTGAGAAAATGAGTTAAGAAATAGCTACACGCACTGAATGGGTCCTGCCACCACATTTATCCCCACAAAAATTTGTAAACAAATTTCTTGTGGGGTCCCCTAATGTGGCGCCACCCATTCACTAGAATCTTTTAGACTCATTTATTTTTTGCGTTCGCGATAGGCGTAGGTGTCGGTGTCTACCGAGACGGTGTCGCCCTCTTTGATGAAGGCTGGGACTTTGATTACTGCGCCGGTTTCTAAGGTCGCGTCTTTCATGACCGAGCTGGTAGTGTCGCCTTTGACTACCGACTCTGTATAGGTAACAGTGAGCCAAATATTTTTAGGCAACTGCAAGTTGATCGGCGCGCCGTTGTAGAATTGAATTTCCATCTCGTCGCCGTCTTTCATGAAATCTTTGGAATCGCCAACCATATCGGCGTCTAGTTCGTATTGCTCGAACGTCTCTGGGTCCATAAAATAGAATTTGGCGTCGTCTTTGTAGAGATATTGAACTTTACGCGTGGTGACTTCGGCTGACTCAATTTTTTCTTGACCTTTAAAAGTCTTTGGCAAAAGAGCGCCAGTGATTAAATTTTTAACCTTGACGTTGACAATTGAACCGCCGCGGCCCATTACCTTTTGCGAATATTCTACAACCTTGAACGGCTGGCCATCCAGGGTAATCAAAGTATTCTTTTTTAAATCTGTTGGTCCGTACATATTACTCCTTATTATTTAGTGATAAATGGCAAAAGTGCAATATGGCGAGCGCGTTTAACAGCAACAGCGAGTTGGCGCTGTTGTTTGGCAGACAAGCCAGTCTTGGCGATTGACTCGATGCGACCGTAACCGTCTAGGTAGCGTTGCAAAGTTTTGGAATCGCGATAATCGAAATATAGATTTGGATCGCTTTTAACTTTTTTCATTAATATTCTCCTTCGTTATAAAATTTTTAGAATGGAACTTCACTGAGGTCGATTTCTCCTTCAGGGATGTCATCCAGGGTTTCTTCTGGGGCTGGAGCTGGGGCGCTGGAGCTCGAAGAATTGTTGTAATTATTAGAACCTCCGCCATTGCCATCGCGAGAACCGAGGAAGTTAAAATCTTCGGCAACGATTTCGACGCGAGAGCGTTTTTGGCCGGTGTTTTTATCTTCCCAGCTGCGTTGGTCTAAACGACCAGACACAAGCACACCGGAACCTTTTTTGGCATATTGGGCAATCATTTCGCCAAGCTTATTCCAAGCGGAACAATCGATGTAGGAAACGGTTTCCTTTTGTTCCCCATTGTCGCGATAGACACGATTGACGGCAACTGAGAAGCTACAGACCGAGGCACCACTTGGGGTAGTGCGAAGTTCTGGGTCCCTGGTTAAGTTGCCAGTGATGATTGCTTTGCTAAAACCGCGCATAGTAAGTTATTCTCCTTTTTCTTGATTATCGGACTCGGTGGAATCCGTAGCTTTGCTGCGAGCGTTCAATTTGGCTTTGCGCTCGTCTACCTTGACCAACAAGTAACGGATAACTTCGTCGGTGATGTTGAGCACGCTGCTGATTTTGGCTGGCGCCGCAGCAGGCAGGCTTAACTCAAAGAAATGGTAGACTGCAAAATTTTGACCGCTGATGGTGTAGGCCAAGCGTTTTTTGCCGTCGCTGGTTTCTTTGGTGATTTGGCCGCCGTTAGACTCGATGATTTTCTTCACCTTGTCGAGGGCTGGGTCTAGGTTCATCTCTAAATCAGGATGAAACAAGACTGTGAGTTCGTAGTCTTTCATAAAACTCCTTTGGTTAAAGCAAACACAGTTCTACTTGTTTGCTGAGCTGATATTAGGGTTATTATACTACAGATTCGCTGGGGCGTCAAGGGGTGGCTGGAATGACATGATAATTACTGCTATCGAAATTGTTAACGACAGTGGCACCGGAACCGCTAGTCGTGGTTACTTTCATGGTCCAATTAGAAGTATCGCTGGTTGTATTTGTGCCGGTAGCAATGCTGCCGACGGTGCTGGTCATGGTAGTGCTAACTTCCCCGTCACCATCATAACCTATGACATAGAGCCGAAAGCGTATCTACGCTGCTAGCGCTAGTATTAAAAGAAGCGGCAAGCGTAAAAATAAAACCAAAAGTAAGTGCTAAAATAGCAATGACGCCAAACATAGCAATCTGGTGATTTTTAGTGTAGCCTTTGAACATTATTTTCCTCGATTTACGTTTATGCTAATTTTGTTATAGCATAAAATTTGATTTTGCAAGGAAAATTAAACGTTGGCGAGTTCGTCGAATTCTTCCATTGAAGAAATGAGAACCTCGCGAGGTTTGTTGCCGTTTTGTGGGCCGATGACGTTGATTTCTTCGAGCCAGATGGCAAGACCAGCGACAAAGCCGTGGCCCTTACCAAGCCAAGTTTGTAAGGAGGCGGTGCTGAATTTTCCCTGCTTAAGGGTGATTTCGACAGCTTTTCTAACTATTGGATCGTTAGGGTCGTAGCGGCGACCAAGGTCGGTAATACTGCCACCGCCGCCCTTGATGGCGACGTTTTGAGCGATAACTTCGTCATTATACTCTGGCTGACGCTGCGCGCGTAAAAAATCGGTGATTTTGTAGATGTCGTTGTCGCTAGTCCAAGCACCCTGAATACGCTCCAAACCCTCGGTGGAATCTTCTGTGGAGAGGAGCATATCGCCACGCCCAACGAGTTTTTCGGCGCCCTTTTCGTCGAGCATGATGTGGGAGTCCATGGCAGTAAGAACGCGGAAGCACATACGCGATGGGATGTTGCTTTTGATAAGACCGGTGATAACTTTGACGATTGGCTTTTGGGTGGCGAGTACTAAGTGCATACCGGCGGCACGACCGAGCTGGGCGATTTGAACGATGGATGGTTCGAGCTCCTTCCCTGCTTGCATCATGATTTGAGCCATTTCGTCGATAACTACGACGATGTATGGCATTTTGTCGCCCTTTTCGCCCTCTTTGGCCATTTTGGCGTTGTATTCGCTGATGTTTTTGACGCGCGCTTCTTTGAGCGTGGTAAAGCGGCGATTCATTTCGCCGACTGCCCATTTAAGTGCAGAAACGGCCTTGGTTTCGTCGTTAATAACTGGGGTAAGGAGGTGAGGAATATCAGTATAAGCTTCCATTTCTACCTTTTTAATATCAACTATGATGAGGCGTAAATCGCTAGGGGAATGAGTGAATAAGAGCGAAATTAGAATAGAGTTCATCATGACAGACTTACCAGAACCAGTGGTGCCAGCGATGAGAAGGTGGCGCATGCGAGCCAAGTCGCCGACTACGGCTTTGCCGGACATATTTTTGCCGATAGCGAATTTAAGCGGACCGTCGTTTTTCTGCCATTCTG
>CAZEYN010000002.1:0-28427 GCA_964516075.1 uncultured Candidatus Saccharibacteria bacterium
TTCTTAAGTGGCACGCCAGCATCCATTAAGGCTAAACAACTTGAACAAGTTGCCACCATCGAAGTTGAACCATTTTGCGACATAATCTCTGTTACCGAGCGAATCGCATAAGGAAATTCCTCTTCGCTTGGCAAAACTGCCGTCAAAGCGCGCTCCGCCAAATAACCATGCCCAACTTCGCGGCGCCCAGGCGAGCCAATTCGCCCCGGCTCACCCACCGTATAAGAAGGCGCGTTATAATGATGCATGTAGCGGCGCTTACCATCAGTCACTTCCATCGTGTCCACATCTTGCGCATAACTCAGCGGTGCCAAAGTCACAATGTTCATCGCCTGCGTCACGCCACGTGTAAACAAAGACGAACCATGTGTGCGCGGCAAAATTCCTACTTGCGAGCTCAGCGGTCGCACCTCGTTAAGTTTACGTCCATCCGGACGCACACCCTCTTCCACAATTCCTCGGCGCACCTCTTTATGTACTGCCAACTCAAAAGCCTGATCATAAACATCGCGCAAATTTTCGTCGTACCAAGCCACCTTTTCATTGTCGGTCTCGCCCTGCCCCTTAGCCAAAGCAAATTCATCGTGCATTGCATATTTAATATCATCCAAAATCTGCGCACGCTCCATCACGTTACCACGCACTTTATTACCGAATTTACCCTTAGTCCAGTCCGCCACCTCTTGCATTACCGCTTCGTCTGGCAAAACTAACTCAAATTCTTGTTTCTTAGCATCAACTTGCTTAGCTAATTCTCTTTGTAAATCTAAAACTGGCCGCACATTTTCCACCGCCCAGTGCATCGCCTCGATAATCGTTTCCTCTGGCACTTCTTTCGCGCCAGCTTCCACCATCATCACCTTGCCATCTTTGCAGGCCACTACCAAATCAAGCGGCGATTTTTCGCGCTCTTCTGCCGACAAAAATGCCTTAAATTCGCCACCAATTCGCCCAATTCGCACCCCAGCAACTGGCCCATCAAATGGCACGCCAGCGTTCATAAGCGCGCTAGAAGCCGCCAACATTGCCACACAATCCGGACGAAAATCTGGATCCATCGACAAAACCGTACAAACTACCTGAATTTCCTGTCTATAACCCTTAGGGAACAATGGGCGAATCGGACGGTCAATCAAACGCCCAACCAAAATCGCTTCATCCGCCGGTTTCCCCTCACGCTTGATAAATTTTGACCCACTAATTTTCCCAGCCGCATAGAATTTCTCTTCATAGTCAATCGATAATGGAAAAAAATCTTGCACCACTGGCTTAGTGCCAATCACTACCGAACCCAGCACCACCGTGTCGCCATAAGTCACCAAGACCGACGACGCCGAGCGAAATCCCACCCTATTCACCTCTAGGGTCAATTTACGCCCCAACCATTCCGTGGTAAGTTGCACGGTTTTCTTACCACTAGGATTTATAATTTCCATAAAAATTTCCTTTCCCAGGAAAACCTCAGATACGAATCTGTTATTTTGCAGCTTACAGCCTCATATCTGCCGTCTTCCTGAACATTATTTTACCATTCCATTATATCAAATTTTTACTTTTTTAGCAAAATATGGTATAATTATAAATGGTCGGAACAGGGGGTGAAATATGAACCAACAAGAAGCTCGTAAATATTACGAGAGCAACTTAGAAGATTTTCGGTATGTCATTAATTTTTCCAAGCCATTACTTGAGCACCTATTAAAGGAGCTCAAAGAAGTTAATGGCCGCGCCATCCATGATGCTGTTAAATGTAGAATCAAAGAATTAGATAGCGCATTGGAAAAATGCGAGCGCCGCGGATTAGAAATCTATGAGCTCACAGACATCGCAGGCGTCAGAATCATCTGCCCTTTTAGGGATGATGTTTATAAAGTATATGACGCCATCAGGCAAATGCCTTTTCTTGTTATCAAACAAAGAAAAGACTACATCGAGAGTCCTAAGGAGAACGGGTACCAATCACTTCATTTAATTATGGAGGTACCTATTCATTCGACCACTCAGAGGTCGAAAGTTCTTCCTATGGAAATTCAGATTAGAACTAAGGCAATGGACTTGTGGTCATCAATTGATCATATCATTAAATACAAAAATTCTACTCCAAGCCCAGAAGCAACAGAAAAGTTGCGACATCTTGCCGATACGCTTGAAAAGTTCGAGGCTGAAGCCATCAAACTCAGAGATTTTAGCAAATAATACCAATAATACCCGACCAAAAACCCGCCATTCGGCGGGTCTTTTTATTTCCTTAAACCAAGTTTTTTCACAGTTTTCTTGTATAGCTCAAAATCAGTATTTTCGAGATATTTTAGCAAGCGTTTGCGCTTACCAACCATCTGAATTAAACCTCTTTTGGCCATAAAGTCATGTTTGTTGTTTTTGACGTGCTCTGTCACCTCTTTGATGCGCTCAGTCAAAATCGAAACTTGAACTTCAGGAGAACCAACATCACTCTTACTGCGAGCAACCTTGGCAATAGCCTTGTCTTTATTCTCTTTTGTTATCATTGCCCCATTATATCACATCTGTTATAATTATGCAATGGAAAACAAAATTATCCTCATCGACAAACCCGCCGGCATTTCCAGTTTTGGCGTCGTCGCCAAAGTCCGCGGTAAATTAAAGGCCGAATTCGGTCACAAAGTCAAAGTCGGCCACACCGGCACTCTCGACCCCTTCGCCACCGGACTCTTAATTTTGCTTTCCGGCAAGATGACCAAAAAATCTAATGAATTCTTAAAACAAGACAAAGAATACGTCGCCACCTTAAAATTAGGCTACACTTCCACCACCAGCGACCCAGAAGGCGAAATCACCAAATGCGCGGAAATCCGTCCAAGTTCTGAAGAGGGACTTTCGGATGTTTTGCAAAGCTTCATTGGCGAAATTAAGCAAACGCCACCAAAATACAGCGCCATCAAAATCAACGGCCAAAGGGCCTACAAACTAGCCCGCCAAAACAAAGATTTCGAAATCCCCAGCCGCAAAGTCAAAATCTACAATATCGAAATCTTAGAATATAATTACCCAATTCTTAAAATCAAAACTCAAGTTTCTTCCGGCACTTACATTCGTACCCTAGCCGAAGATATCGGCAAAAAACTCAGCACCGGCGCCTATTTAACCGAACTTCGCCGCACTAAAATCGGCGACTATTCGGTTGAAGACGCCGAAAAACTTGTGTTATAATAAAATTATGCTAATCGCAAATTCTAAACTCATTGGCACACCAATTTTAAGCGTAGCTAGCGGTCCGCTCGGTTTTATCACCGGCTCAATTGTTAATCCAGACAATTTGAAAATCATCGCTTTCCGCCTAGAAGGCCCCCATATCGGCAAGAACGACCCCAACATTTTAGATGTTTCATCTATTCGCGAATATGCCTCCAAACTTGGCATGATTATAGATAACGCCGACGAGCTAATCTTAAAAGACGAAGTCGTAAAAATTAAACAAGTCTTAGAATTAAATTTTGATTTAATTAATCTTAAAGTCGAAACCAAAAAGCACAGCAAACTTGGCCATATTATCGACTACACTGTTTCGCCAGGCGATTATTCCGTTCAGCAAATCATCGTCAAACGCCCAATGATTAAAAGTTTTTCTGATCCAAGACTTACTATCAACCGCAAAGAAATTATCGAAGTTACAGATTACAAAGTCATCATCAAAGACGAACTTAAAACCATCAAAGAGCGCGCCGAAAAAGAAGATTTTATTCCCAATTTCGTCAATCCGTTTCGTAAGTCCGAACAAGATTTTGCACCCGCTGATAATCAAACCCCTGCCGGCAAAGGTAGCTAATCAATTTTTCATCATCATATTTTGCGCGTTTTTTCACGATCATTTTTAAAATCTCTTCATCATCATTTCGTGCGCTCAAAACTTCGTCAATAATTTCTTTTTTCACGCCTTTTTTCATTAATTCTTGCGCTAGTCTACGTTTCGAAATGCCTTTTTTCACAAACCGATTTTCCACATAATATTCCGCAAATTTTTCATCATCCACATAACCTTTTTCCAAAATTCGCGCCACAATCAAATCATCAAAATCATATTTTTCTCTCTGTTTTTTAGGCTTTTTGCCAGTTTCTTTTTCCATCTGCCACTCTTTTTGACGCTCTTTCATTTCCGCAGTTCTCTCACGCCTTTTTAGATAGTCACGTAATTCCCGCTCCGAACGCGGTCGCACGAGCACCCATTCCAAAGCTCGCTGGTAAGCCTTGCCATATTCACTCGTTTTTTTATATTCCGCCAACTTTTCCGCCGTAATCACCGAACCGATTTTAATTTTCAGTTCCACCACCTGCGCAACATCTAGCGAAAAACTATACTTTCCATTTACAAAAATATTCACGCGGTTTTCATTTTTTACTGCCTGTTTAATATCGGTAATTTTTAATTCACTAAAATCCTGGCGCAACTTTTTATCAACATAGTCGCCATCAAAACCAGCCACTCGTTTCTGCTGTTTATCCGGAATTTCATCCGTCAGCTTATAAATTTCCATCTAATTTATTCGGCTGCCGCTTTTTCGCGTACCTTAGATTCAATTTCTGCCATCAACTCTGGTTTTTCTCTGAATAGTCGCTTCACCGCTTCACGCCCTTGCCCCAAAGTCTCGCCATTGTATTTCAAAAACGCACCGGCCTTGTCCATCACGCCATATTCCACCGCCAAATCAAGCACGTCGCCAGGTTTCGAAATACCCTCGTTATACATAATGTCAAATTCCGCCACCCTAAACGGCGCCGCAATTTTATTCTTCACTACCTTAATTTTAGTGCGGTTACCAGAAATTTTATCCCCCTCTTTAATTTGCCCGATGCGGCGAATATCCACACGCACCGAAGCGTAAAATTTTAAAGCGTTACCGCCGGTTGTGGTCTCTGGGTTGCCAAACATTACACCAATTTTCATACGAATTTGGTTGATGAAAATCACCGTTGCTTTAGACTTACTAATAATACCAGTCAATTTACGCATCGCCTGCGACATCAAACGTGCTTGCAAACCCATCTGCGCGTCGCCCATATCACCATCAATTTCGGCCTGTGGCACCAAAGCTGCCACCGAATCTACCACGATTAAATCTACCGCATTCGAACGCACCAAAGTTTCACAAATTTCCAAAGCTTGCTCACCATTGTCCGGCTGCGAAATCAACAAATTCGCCGTATCCACGCCAATCTTCTTAGCATAAGCCGGATCTAGAGCGTGCTCAGCATCAATAAACGCCGCCTGTCCGCCCTGTTTTTGTAATTCCGCAATCGCATGTAGAGCCAGAGTTGTCTTACCAGAAGATTCTGGACCATAAATTTCAATAATGCGCCCTTTCGGCCAACCACCACCCAGTGCCAAGTCTAAAGACAACGACCCAGAAGGCAAAAGTTCCACATCCATTTTTGGCGTCTCGCCCAATTTCATGATCGCACCATCACCAAATTGTTTGGTAATTTGCGCCATCGCCAATTTTAACGCCTCAGGCTTGCCATCTTCAGTCTTATCTGTTTTTTTCTCCACCGCATCTTTCTTTCCCATAATAGTATTACCTTTCTTCTAACTATTATATTATATTTTTCCAAAAAGGAAATAGGGTTGACTTTAATAATCTGTTGTACTAGAATCAAATTACGGTTTATTGTTCCCTCTGTTGTTTAACGGCAGGAACTTTTTTAGCTTCAAAACAATTTTAACTTCACTAACTTCCATAAACCTTTCCTTTCTCCTCGCACACATTTTAAACATCACTCACCCTATTTCCTGCCACCCTTGTAACACACCGCAAAATATTTAACAACCCCCTCATCCGCAATTTACCATAGACAGTATTTAGGAGTCTGAAAGATTCCAGTGAACGGGTGACGGACTTTTAGGGGGACCCCCAAAATCTTTGCTTGCAAAATTTTGGGGGAAGAAAGTCTGGCAGGACCCGTTCAGTCAAATAAGCCCCAGTTAATTCTAATAATATTATATTATGATATAATTACAGTATGAGAGTCAACGAAAATATTTTGATTTCTAGTTTAACTACCATGCGTCTAGGCGGCCCAGCACGTTACGTCTTAGAAGCCGAAACCCCTCAAGACGTCTCCGACGCCTACGGCTTCGCCGCACAATTCAACATGCCAATTTTCCCGTTAGGCTACGGCGCCAACACGCTCGGTCACGACGAAGGATACGCCGGCGTCATCGTAATTAACCGCATGCGTGGCATCAGCGAAGAGCCTTCCTTAGAAGGCGTCAAGCTTAAAATCATGGGTGGCGAAAACTGGGACAACGTCGTTGAATATGCAGCCAACAAAGGCCTCACCGGTATCGAAGCTCTTAGCAAAATCCCCGGCCTTGCCGCCGCTGCACCAGTTCAAAACATTGGCGCCTACGGCCAAGAAATTTCTCAAGTCCTAGAAAGTATTGATGTCTACGACACGGCCAGCCAAACTTTCCGCACACTCAGCAAAGCCGATCTAAAATTCGCCTATCGTCAAAGCATTCTCAACACCACCGAACGCAACCGCTATTTTGTGATTTCCATCACTCTCAAACTTCGTTCCGGCGAAATGCCGCGCCCATTTTACGATTCCATCGAACGCTATATTGAAGAACATAATATTACAGATTTTAGTCCTAAAAGCATCCGTCAAATCGTCTCTACTATTCGCGCGCAAAAACTCCCAGACCCCCTAGAAATTCCTAGCGCCGGCTCATTCTTCAAAAATATTTATTTGAACGAAGAGCAAACCGAAGCTGCCGAAAACAAAGGTTACCCAGTGCGCCGCTCGTCAGACGGCAATAAACTCAACGTTGCTTGGCTTATTGAGCAAGCCGGTCTCAAGGGCAAGCTTTTGCACGGCATTCGCATCAGCGAAAAGGCCCCCTTAGTCCTCATCAACGAATCAGCCAAAAGCTACAACGACCTTGTGCGCGCTCGCGAAGAAATCATCGCCAAAGTTTACGATAAATTCGGTTTTTGGCTCGAACAAGAACCAGTGGAGATTCAATGAAATCACTAAATGGTCGCGAACTCGCCGGTTTTATCAAGGAACGCCAAAGGCACCAAGTCGCAGGTTTTAAAACCCAGCCTCAACTTTTGATTATCCGCAACAGCGACAATCCTGTCATCACTAAATATGTCAACCTCAAAATTAAGTATGGCACAGATATCGGCGTAAAAGTCGAAAATTTTTGCGCCCAAAATTATGAGCAAATTAAAGAAAAAATTCTCGCCGCCAACCAAGACCCTAAAATTTCCGGCATCATCATTCAACTGCCATTAACAGACAAAACCAAAACCGAAGAACTTTGCAACCTCATCGCACCAGAAAAGGACGTCGACGGCCTTGGTGCAAATTCCAAATTCGACTCCGCCACCGCCACCGCCATTAACTGGCTTCTCGCCGGCTACGACATCAAATTAAACCAACAAAAAATCGCCATCGTCGGCCGCGGCAAATTAGTCGGCGCCCCACTTTTTAAAATATTTGTAAGCTCCGGCTACGATGCTACTTTATTCCACCGCGGTAGCAATTTAGAAGATTTAAAAAATTACGATGTCATCATTACTGCCACCGGCGTGCCAGACTTAATCACAAATAGCATGGTCAAACCAGAGGCCACCATAATAGATGCCGGCACCGCCAGCGAAAACGGCGTCCTAAAAGGCGATGTCGCCGAAGAAGTCCGCACCCGCACCGACCTCACCGCCATCACCCCAGTAGTAGGCGGCGTCGGTCCCCTCACCGTCACCTGCCTCTTCGACCACGTCATCCAAACCGTGAATAAATAATTTCTTTTACTCTAAATATTAAAAACCTAATTTCTTCTTCAAAGACGGACTCATTGAAGCTACCAAAGTTGCGTTCTGTGGATTTTGCAAATCTCTCAATGCGTCAGCAATAATATCGTTTCTTCTATCGCCAAGTTGCTCAAAAATACCAGTATCCATTTTTGCCAAAGCGGCAGCAGAAATCGATTTTTTCATCGCATTCACATACTCATCACTTCGTGGGCCGCCTAAACTCTGCTGATAATTTTCAAGCAAATTCAAGAATTGAGTCTTCTCTTCGCCCTTTTGCGTTGTCGTATATCCAGATACAACTTGCTTTGCTAACGTGTCCACGAGTTGTTGTTTCTTTTGTGTGTCTGAAATATTACTAAGCATAGTCGATAATCTATTATGACTATAAAGCTGCTTAATACTGTCTTTATCTTGACCATCCAATCCATGAGAACCCTTGTCGTTAATATAATCTGCAAGAGTCTTTGAATATTTAGGTTCTCCTTTGTCATCTGCGCCCACTTGTTGCGGTTCACCATTAATGAATTTAGCTAGGTTCAATTTGCCATTATTCTTAAAGTTTTCTTTTGCAAATGTCGCCATAGTAAGATCACCAGATTTTATCATATCTTGGTTCAATTCAAGTTTCATGTCATCAGACAACCCATCCCAAACCTCAGGATTATCAAACACTTTGAAGAGGGTTGGCAAATTACCAGTATCTTTCAATATTTCAAACGCAGCACCAACTTGCGCTACATCATTGTTTTGTAGTCCACTCGTTAACGCTGCAGAAACAGTAGCGCTATTATTCCGCGACAGCTGATCGCTCCATATCTTACGGTCTTGCGCAACTCTTGCCGCTTTAGCTCGATCATCCGCAATAGATTGAGTAATAGTTGCCACGCCAGCAGTCTCTTGGGCACTCCTAGTCACAAACTGATTCAATTGGCTACGCGCATTAGTATCTACGCCATGCTGAATTTGTATTTCCGTTTGCCCAGTCGCATTAAGCGCAGCATCAGCAGCTAAGCTCATACTAGCAAGATTAGTCGCGCCTGCAGCTAAATCTCCGTTCCCCTTAATCACATTCATAATATCTTGTGAAGCTTTGCCTTCCAAACTATCACCAGTTTGATCACGTAAACTCTGGGCAAATTTAACTTGACTTTCTGTGTAATTCCCATTAGTATTAGAAATTACAGCTTCCAAATTACCAGTTTGCGCCGCAGATATAACTTTTTCCAGCGGATCGGAACTTCGAATACCGTTCATCTGGGAAAGAATCTCTTGCGTTCCTTTCCCAGTTAAGGCATCACCATGTGCCTTCATAAGGCTATTTGCCATCTGTACCTGCTTATCAGAATACCCATTCTCTTTGGTAATAGAAGATAATTTTCCAGTTTTAGCCGCAGCAACAACTGCCGCTTTTTCTTTTGCTCCTTCCGCTTCAAGATTATCAAGTTGTTGACTCCTAGCCGCTTCATTGCCACCTACGACACTCTTTAACTTATCTATTTCGCTATTAGCAGCAGACAATCTGCTGGTCTCAGTAGCCCCTCTACCATACATTTTTTCCATTGTACCGATGCTATCACTTTTACCAAGTGTTTCGTTTATAGCACTACCCGTTCTTGCTCTAGCATTCCTTCTGGCTGCTTCAGCTAAATTATTTACTCCTTCTTTGTCAGCCGCTTCAGCCCATCGCTCAGCAGACGCTTTCTCTTCCTCGGCTTTTGTTAAATTCTGTATTTCCGTTCCTAGCCCATATTTTCCACCGTTAGCAGCCCTTCTGGCCGCAAGCACGGCTCCACCTACACGTCCAAATCTTCCGCTTTTTCTAGGAACAAGATTCCCATTTTCATCCTTTTCATAAAGCCCTTCCGCCCTTCTAGCGCGAGCTTCACTTTTTGCCATTTGCCCCTTCTTTTGTACCGCCTGATTGAACCTAGAATTCTTCGCTGCACCGGTAATGCTGCCACGAGCCTTGTCGCCAATTCCAGCAATCTTTGCTCCCAAATTACCCATACCGGCCAAGGTGCTCTTAGCGAGTGTAGGAATAAAGAATACTGGCACGATACCAGCCAACATGGCCGTCAAAGCACCAAAGAAAGAATCACCCATTCCGGTAGAAAGTAACAACTTAGACACATAATTACCACCCCCCACCAAAAGTCCACAAATTGGGTAAAGCACCAACATCGCTTTCATGAGTTTCACCCATTTATCGAATAGGCTCTTTGTGTTAGGCAGAGCATAGCAAACCACAGCCAGTGGCGAGATCACAATCAAGACCACCGCCGCCGCCTGTCTAGTTGCTAATATTACAAATACGAACAGTAATGAAATTAATACGCCTAAACCACTAATCAAAAGCGAAACAGCAAGTGCCGCGCCACCCCAAACAGCCCCCCCGGTCGCTGTCAAAAGCGCCACAAATACTCCTGCGCTGGTTAAAGCAGTCGCCCCCATACCACTTAAGAATCCACCAAATCCACCATTTCCGGCGCTAGTTACATCCAATCCTCTTGCTAGACTATCAAACAATGACTGAATCGAATTTCCTAGAATATTAGAAACATCCACTAGCAACACGCAAATGAAATATGAAAGGTTTATTAAAACCGCCGTTACAATCAACTTTGGTAAAATCTTTTTTATGCCATAATTATTTATACCGACGCCAGTCAACTGCGAGAAAATCACCACCAAAAGCAATATCGCAAACAGCACATTGGCAATATTTTGGAATACCGTCCAGCCAGCCAAAACATTATTATCATTATCACCAGTTGTAAACAATTCCGGTTCAATCGTTAAAAACGGCACCAACGCTTCATCGTAGAATGTTGTCGCTGTATCACTCATAAGAGATAACACTGGACACAAAATCCACCCCAAAGACGACAATGCTCCGCTAGTCGCACAGCTAGTATTGCCGTCGGCGCCAACACCACCAGTTGTTTCGACTTTTTCACCAACGGTACCAACTCCAAAACCATAAGTTTTGCTAGCTCCAGCCACCAATTTGCTGCACGATTGAGTATACCCGGCCGAACTTAAAGCCACATTTACTGAATCCCTAAATTTATTTATATCATCATTAAAATCTACTGATATAGTTCCGGGCGGAGTTCCAGTGCATCCATTGGAATTTTTTATTGTCACAACAAGTTTTTTATTGCCGACAGCCTTTATTGTTAAGCTTTCGCTCTTTAATGTGCTATTGGTGTTTACGCTGTATCCACCATTATTTTTCTTCGTTACTTTTACTGGATAACTACCATTACAGGCTGAGCCAAGATTCTCATCGCTACATTGCACATTTACTTTTATGTAAAAGAAATTATCCTCCGCATAGGTATCGCCCGCACAAAAAAACACCCCAGCACAACTCACTACCGCAAGTAACAAAATCTTCCAAATATTTTTCTTTAACCTCATTCTTCCACCTCATCAGAATTATAAATTTCATCATAAATATCTATCAAAGTATTTGTCGCTACATTCTCCAACGAACTCGCCGCAGACATTGTCGCAATCGCCTTTTCACCTATAATCACATTTTCTGCCTCAGTGGCAGCATAACACCCCTCGACCATTATTCCATTTTGCACACACCCAGCTGCACCAGCATTTTTCACCTGCGCCAGCAAAGCCTCAGCCAAAGCCTTCTCGGCAGTCAAATAACGTTTCCAATATTCCTCTGTCTCGTCATCTGTTTTATAATGTTCTTCTATCGCCTGCAATACATTTTCCCCATTACCACCATTTTCACTATACAATTTGGCAATCTCAGCAGAGTCCATTATGTCAAACGTCGCATAATCTTGGAAAAATGATTTTAAAATTCGCACATCTTGCGTACCGCTATAGTTATTTTTAAAATTCGTATACTTATTTTCGACCGTTTTAGCATAAGATGTTCTTTGCTCTAAATTATAGAAATACGGCGTTGCTGCCAGCAAAGCTATCTCGTCAATATCTCCATTACTTTCCGCTCCGAACATCACATAATTAACATAGTAATTATAAACAGTTTTCGCACTGTTCAATTTAGCTTGTTCATTGTTTTTACTTATCTGTGAATAAGCGAAATATCCCAGTCCTCCAACCACTAACAACGCCAAAATTATCACTAAAATCAGCCATTTTTTAGACTTTTTCTGCGGCGCCAAAGCTACACCACCAGAACCCATCGGCGCTGTGCTCGCACTATCCATAGAAGACCCAAAATTATTATTGTATGACGGATCCATATGTTCTCATTATACCATAAGCATTTCAAAAAAACGCCAAAAACATCAAAAAATCTCCCCAAAATAATTCAGAGAGATTTTTCGGAAGTCCCGCCCTTTTAGCTAGAAGCGGTCATTCTATAATTTTTTTCGGCTAGCAATGTAATAACCCAATGCGGTCACCACTGAACCCACGCCCACGGCACCAGTTACGATTTCACTAGCACCAGTTTCCACGATCACAGTAGGATCATCAGATGGAATTGGGGTTAAATTACAAGTTTTCGCCACATTTACCACCGCAGAGTCTTGAAGGGTAGTTTCACCTACACCTACCTGGCCCCAGTTAGTAAGTGTATTTGCACCACAAATCAAACTATCATTCGTAACTTCAGCGGTAAACACCACATAGCCATCACCGTTTACAGCGTAGCCACCAATATTCACACCAGTTGTGATGATAGTATCATCACGTGCAATACCCTTAGGGTTAGTAGCATTATAAAGCACAGTTGTCCCCGCGACATATTTCATGTTGCTTGGCAAAACATCTTTCACCATTACGTTAGTCGTAGCGTTATCAGACGTGTTCTTATAATGAATACGATACTCAACTTTTTCGCCGATTTCAGCATCAACCGATTCTTTCCACTCTGTAGTGCCAGCCTTGCGAACTTGCTTTTCTACAAGGTAAGAATCATCAGCCACGGCCTTAACTTTAATAGTTACGTAGTTAGCGTATTTATAACAACCAGGAACCTCACCGTTCAAAGAGTCATAACCAATTTTTACGCCTTTTTCGATGATGTCGTCGCTAAGCTTAATACCGCCGTTAGCGCCAATACCATTATTCTCGAGCAATGCCGAACCCTTTACATATTCAAGGTGGAAATTGCTGCTAGAAACGAAACGCACATAGTCCCAATATTCAGATGGAGTAGCATTCGAAGATTCAATAAAACCATTAACTTCTACGCTAGTTCCAGTCGTATCAGGTACAGCAAAAGTTGTCGTCACATCTTTAGCCACAGCATTTTCCCCATTAGGGTTGTTGTTGTGAACGTAAAGACGCACAAGGTAAGTTTTACCTGGCGTTACGTTAATTTCGTTACCATCCCAAACGTTTTTGGCACCTTCATTGATCCCAGTGTCTTCACGCGCGCCAACGAAGTTCTTTTCGTCGCCAATCACACTGTTCGAGATAGAGTTTAATACAATTTTGTCCCCCAAAATCCCCTCATCAATTTGGTCAGTGGTATAACTTTCGCGTTCACCACCATTATTGCCCCAAGCGCTTACAATCGCTGGAGTAGCAATTCCTGCACCTACCAACAAAGCGGCAGAAACAGAAAGAGCAATTTTCTTAGACTTTTTCATAAATTCTCCTTTATAAATTAATTGTTTAATCGAAGCGGATGATGCCACATTAGGGAATCCCGCAAAAACTTTGCTTGCAAATTTTTGTAGGGATAAATGTGGCGGCAGGACCCGCTTCTGTAATTATTAAGTTTAGTATCGTAATTACTAACCGAATTGTTAATTATACGTCTAAACCGAATCATTTCAAACTCAAATCTTGGGATAACCCCAGCGGCAGCAAATGAGCCGCCGCCAAGGTTAAATGTACTAATCCATACTAAATTCCCCATTATTATCGCCAGCAGACGCTCCCCCCGTGTCATGGGAATCGCTATGTGGCGTTATAGGGTCAGTTGCGGGCTCGCTACCACTCGAGTTACCGCTTGAACTACTACCGCCAGAAGATGACGAACTGCCCGAATCAGCATTGCTGCCAGATTCTTTGCTTGGTTTCGTCTCTTGGTATTCTCCAGTTCCGTCAGACTCCTTATTTTTACCACCACCGATATCGGCATTACCCTGATAAACTGGGTCCTGAGTTGGATCCTTTTTAGGAGTTGGCGTAGGAGATGGCTGTGGCGATGGTGTATATCCGCCACCACCACTTCCATCAGAAGCGGTAGTAGTGTTGAGCACTTCAGTTGGGTTTGTCCATTGATATCCACATGGGATTCTGAACGCCACCCTTACTGTGCTCGTCTTAATCTGGAGCGTATACACCAGACACCAGTCCGATGTAACATCCGTCTCGTAAATGACTACCTGCGGTATGCCATTTACTGTGTAGCCGTTCATGTAAAGCTGATCTCGGATATTCTCCTCCTTCACCAGCTCCACACTTGTTGCCGACGCCAACATCTCGTCAATCGCTTGATTGGTCGAGTTGAAAATCTTTGTATTTTCCTCATCGGCCAGAACGATTGTTGCTGCATTAGCTTTCTGAAGCACATCGAGTTTCTTGTTGTATCCTTCATACAATATCTGCCCAATGTAATCTGAGCCAGTCACAGCATCGAGTGTCAACGCCGTTGCCGACAGCAGCGCCGGATCCTTGTCCCTACGCTCAGCAAAATCTTCCGCATAATAATTTGCGTCTTTGCCTTCAACGTAAGGATTTGGACCAAAGTTGTAGTTATTGTTTGGGTCGGAGTCACAACGCACTTCGTCATTGTAATAATGATAGTTCGTTTCAGATGCAGCATATGATGTTTCTTCATCTCCAAATGCCCCCACAAGCAGTGTTGCTATTATTGCTATAGTCGCTAATACTATAAGAATTATTGAACCCTTAATATATTTTTCGTCTATATCCCAATCATCTCTATGGTTTATTCCGAAGAATAAATAGTCCACAAAGAAGAATGCCACAATTAATACCAGTATTATTTTTGGTAATACCATCATTAATTCTGCTATTTCTGGCATCCCTAAAGCAACTGTGCTTGCAGCGGTTTTCATCACTAAATAAAACAATAGCGATAAAATCAGAAACGGCACCATCTCTTTTAGAGTAGCTCCATTCTTTCTCCATTCATAGGCCAACCCTGCGAACAAGATTGCCATGACTACCACGAACAATACAGCCAACCAAGTCGCCGCCATCGGCGAGAAATAGTTTATTATTCCTACGGCCAGACCAATAACAATTGGCACTACTAAGGAATTTTCAACATCTTCGCCATTAAGCATTTGCTGAGCAGCTGCGACGCAAGATGCCACAACCACTACTAAACTTATACACAAAATAACATTCATAGTTCATACCTCCTTGATTCTAAAATTTCGGAGGTAATCCCCCGAATATAATTCATATATACACGGGGAATTAGCATGGATTTTCAGGTTCTTTGAACCTGAAATGATTCGGTTGTTAATGGGCCTCCCGTTTCGTATTAAAACCAAACCCAAGACTATTTTAATTGTATCACACTTTAGCTTTTTTGTCAATGTCAATACCATCTTTTCCGCTTATGTTAAACAATGAAAAAAAGCGCTAGGCAAATGAGCCTAACGCTTTTATCAAATTAGAGGGTAAAATCACAGTATTTCTCTGTTACCTGATAGATACTTTCCTGCTTCTTTCCAGGCGTCCAAGATTTAATGGTCTTTTCTACTGTCCACCAAACAACCTTAGCTCCCTGCTTAAAGAACCACTCAGCTTGCGCCTGATCTTTCAGCAACATACCGTCGAAACCTAAGCATGCAAAGAATTTTTTGTCTGGCGAAGGGTAAACCATTACCTTTACCGGCTTTTCGGCATCTTTTCTGTAGACGTCAGTTAAAAATTCTCCAAATCCAATCTCTTTTGACATTGCTTCTGGGGTTGATTCTGGCTCCTCTGTTTTTGGAGTCTCTGGCTTCGATTCTGAAACCTCTGGCTCCGATTCTGGAACCTCTTTTGATTCTGCTACCACTTCCGGTTTGGACTTAGTTGGAACTATCTTGCACAGTTCAGCCAAGGTGATACCCTCATCGGCGTCATGAATTTTCACAATCCATTCAGGCTTAGCCGACTCCGGATTTGCTAAATTCTTCTCCTTTTCAGCATTGACTTTTTTAGAAAAAACATTTAGCTTTTGGCTCAGAACCCTCAGCTCCTTATCTCTGCTCTCATCATCCGTAAGAACGATTAAATCGGATTCTTCTTCCACTGCATCCACGATAATATCCATCACTGTCTGATAATAATTGTTGATACCCTTTACAACATCATCGTTATTAATCTTGACTGGCACTTCTTCTTTCTTCTTAAAATCTCTTTTACTCATAATACTTCCTCCTTCAACGTCTAAATATACTTATCTATATAAAAACAGTTTAGAGGAAGCACCCTCTAACCTGATTATTAAATTTTCGAGCCCACTGAAAAACCTTCCCAATGAACTTAACCAAATTGTAGCACAAAAAGTCAAAAAAGTCAAGTATAACAACATGTCTACCCCTATAAAATGACATTTTTCACAAAAAAGAGAGGCCGTCAAAACCTCTTTGGTTTGGTGCGAGCAGAGGTAGTCGAAACCTCATCTCAAGTTTGGAAAACTTGCATACTAACCGCTGTACTATGCTCGCATTTTAGCCACAGATTTGGGGTGGGATATCGGGATTGAACCGACGACCTTCTGGACCACAATCAGACGCTCTAACCATCTGAGCTAATCCCACCATAATCAGGGCTCTTTTTATTATACCATATTTTTCTCAAAATTCTCAGAAATCAAGCCCATTTTGGCTATTTCGGCAACAATAGAAACGCCACCCCACCAGCCGCAATACCCACAATGATCGTCACGATTATTGCAATCACCGTTCCCCAATGCGATTTTTTCTTTGGCTCGGACGCTATTACTAACGGTTTTTGCGCTTCGCTCTCTTTTTCCGTGCTTTTTTCTAATTCCCTCAAATAAACATTTTTCGAAAGTGGCCTTTTTGCAATCTTTTCTTGATTAATAAATTGAACTTTTGGCGCTTGATAAGTATGTTTCTTCTCTAATTCCATCGGTTTTTCAACCGGTTTTACAACTGGCTCCGCTGGCCGCACAATAGGCTTCGGAATCTTGCTCGCCTTAATTTTTTGCGCCTTCAAAGCACTAAGTGCATCCCCGGCTGTTAATGGCTTTTGCCCTAACGGACGTTTTTGCACGTTGGTTTTCACAAATTTCTGATTCAAATCTTCCACCATGCCCAAATTGGTTGTTTTTGGCTTTGGCACTTCGCGTTCAACCAAGCTCACCGTCTCTGTAGTGGTGGTTTGAATCGTCACCATTTTTGGCGTATCTGGTATTTTTTTGGACTTAGCTGGAACAAAATCTATGTATTGTCTGTTCATGGTTTCACTCTTTTAGCTACCTCGATTATATCAATAAATTCGTTTAAAATCAAACTCGCACTACCCACTAGAAGCCCATTTACGCCAGGCACCATCAAGTATCCACCAGCGTTCGATGGACTCACGCTACCGCCAAACAACACCGGCACGTTTTCCGCCTTTTCCTTACCATACAATTCTGTTAAAATTTTGCGGATTATTTTTACTACTTCTGCCACCTCATCAGGGGATGCCAATTTAGAACCCTTAGCCGAAGAAATTGCCCACACTGGTTCATACGCAATTATCACTTTATCAATCATATCATCAGCCACCTCTGACAAACCACCAGCCAGTTGATCGCGAATTACATCTGCCGTTTCACCAAACGCCCTCTCTGATTCAATTTCACCAAGACACAAAATCGGCGTAATTTTATTTCGAATCGCCGCCGCTACTTTTTTGGCTATCATTTTGTCGTTCTCGCCAAAAATATATCTTCTTTCCGAATGTCCAATCATCACATAATCCACTATGCCATGTAGTTGCGCAAAAGAAGTTTCTCCTGTATAAGCCCCATATTCACGATAAAAAGCGTTCTGCGCTGCCAATTTTATTTTATGACGGTCAACTTGCAAAGACAACGGTTGCAAAGCAATTGTAGATGGCGCAATTACCACATTTACATCCCTATAATTTGGCAAATTTTTCAATAATTTATGCAAATAAATCGAAGATTCACCAACTGTAAAATTTAATTTCCAATTGCCCACAATATAAGTTTTCATGTTTTTATTATATCATGATATAATAAAAACATAAGCATAATCGTTCAAAAACACTATGAATATTTTAATCGTGGGCAATGTTCTCAAGGACGTTTATCTAAATTTAGACGAACGGACCGAAAATTTTGAAACCGACAGAAACGGCACACGCTGGCTCGATTTGAGTTTTGATGCCAGTAAACACCATTTCTTCAATCGCCAAGCAACTTTTGGCGGAGCCACTGTCACCTCTGAAGTTTTCGCCAATTTAGGCCTCAAATCTCAAATTTCCGGCTTTGATTTTTCCATCGACACACAAGGTTTTTCCGCTCATCAAAAAGCCGAAACTTATCGCTATATTTTAGTTGCCGGCCAAAAAATTAGTTATTTTTCACCCACCAATTACAAAACTTCCACTTTCACTCCTCCTCACGATTTTTGTGACTTTATTTACATCGACCGCTCCGCCAACTTAAATGCCAAAACCGTCAAAGAAATTCTTTCCTATTTAAAATCTTCACCAAAAACTAAATTAGTTCTATATCTTAAACATCTCGAAAATCACCACCTAAATCAATTAATTTCCCATAGTAATTTCATTTTTTACGAAAATATAAAAATCGATTCGCCCCTGTTAAATCCCTCAAAAACCGTCCTCTTATCCGAAAATTGTTTTTCTTATTTAGACACCAAGGAATATATCGCGAACAAGCGCATCGATATGCTTACTCACCTCTCATTCTATTCCATAGCCAGTGCCACCATTTTAGGTAGTTTTATTTTGGGAAATTCAGTTAAGGACAGTCTCAATTTTGCGCGTATTAATGTTGAAAATTCTAAGCTCAACCACACTCTAACTCTATCGAAAATCAAAGAAGATTTTAACAATTCCCCTTCTGATAATTTGCATTTGCTCGCCCTCAACTTAATTTTACCGCCTAAAAGTATTGCTGAATTTAGCGACAAAAAAGATTTTGCAGATTTCAAAAAATCTGCCAACGGTATTATTTTAACAGAGAAAAATCTTCAGCAAAATCAAAATATTATTGATTCCCTTATCACGAATCGTCTTATTCCAGGCATTAATTCAAGTCACCACAGTGACTCTAATCTGACTAATTTTTATAATTTAGGCATCCGTTTTGCAATTTATCATCTCAGCGCAAATTCCGATATTTCCCAGCAATGCCAAAATTCAGCTAGATTTGCTCAAAAATGCCAGTTGCATCAACTCGTTCCTGTCATCCAGATAAACTCTACGCCCCACGATGTACAATCGCTTATCCATACTCTACTTGAAAAAATGGCTGAATTCAATGTCGATTTTTCCGCTTGCCTTGTTAAACAAGCAGATTACAAATTACTTAGCAATTTATAGCCACAAAAAGCCCCCTAAAGGGGGCTTTATTTATTCAGCTGGTTCTGCTGGTTGCTCTGCGGATTCCGTGGATTCCTCCGTAGATTTTTTATCGCCATCAGCAGTTTCTTCAGCCCCTGTCGCCTCTTCTGCTGCTTCCGCCGCCTCTTCAGCTTCGCGTTTTTCTGCCTCTGCTGCGGCATCATATAGCGAAACCACAACTTTTTCCAAATCTAATTCTTTATCTGCAAATTCCACATTCTCCGGCAAATTGATATCCGAAATTCTCAACTTATCTTCCAAATCTTTCATCTGTGATGCGTCAATCGTTAGCTCGTTAGGCAAGTTTGCCGGCTTAGCTTTTACGTCAATCTCGTTTACCGCTTGAGCAATTGAAAGATGAAGCGTTTTAGCCGCTTCCGACTCTTCAAAATTCACCACCACAATCGGCGTAGTTGCTACTACCTCGGCTCTTGCCGAAATTGCCTTAAATTCAACGTTCATAATTCTACGCGACACCGGGTCAATATCCACGTTTTTAACAATTGCTAGCTGCTTTTTTTCATCTAGCAATAATTCAATTGGCGAATGATAACCTGCTTTCGATAAAATCTTGCTCGTCGCTACGTATTCAGACGCAAAAAGCATTGGTTCTTTCTTTTTGCCATACACTACAGATGGAATCATTCCTGTTTTACGTAAATTTTTCAGTTTTTTACCAGTCGCCTCGCGCTTATCTAACTTTAACTTATATTCAGCCATAAATTCTCCTTTCTGATTATTCTTATTTTATCATTTTTTACCGTATTTTTCAAGCTGCACGCTTTACTTTTACCATTGCCGGACGCAAAACTTCATTTTCAAAATAATATCCAGGGCGCAAAGTTTCGGAAATCACCTCTTTATCACCTTCGCCCTCTACCGTAATCGCATCGTGAACACCTGGGTTAAATTCAGTATTTTCTTGCGAATCAATTTTTACCAAACCCAATTCCTTCAATGTTTTTTCCAAAGATTTTTTCAAAGGCTCAAGTTCTTTATAACTACTAATCGCTCGTTCCAAATCGTCTAGCAAGGGCAACAAACGCATCACCGTAGCAAGTTTTGCTGCACTTTTAGCGTTTTCTTTTTGAATTTCCGTTTGTTTGCGAAAATTCTCAAAGTCAGCCCTTGTCCTCTGCAAATCACCGGTCAATTCTGCAATTTTCGCTTCGTATTCAACATTTTGCCCACTTAAATCATTATTTTGTTCTTTTTTCATAAAACCTCCTCCAACATATTACCGGTATATTTTACTAAAGACATCACTTTTGAATAGTTTTGCCTTGTTGGTCCCAACACGCCAATATAACTTCTATCCGAAAATGGCGACTGGAACTTCGAAATAATTAACGAAACTTCCGAATTTTTACCAATCGGATTTTCGTGACCAATAAAGATATTCAAAGCTTCACCAGGTGCCGCTTCTCTTAGCCATGGTTCCAAATTATCTAAAAGTTTAGCTACCGCTTGAACTCTATCCACGTTTGTAAATTCTGGCTGTTTAAATAATTTTGAAATTCCAGATAAATATACTTGCCCACCAATCGTTGCTAGCCCTAAATTACCGGTCATCTCTACTAGCATATCCACTGCACCCCTAATCGCCGCATCAGCCTGCGATTGCGAAGAGACTCTACGAATTAGCGCGTGCATATTGCGCTCCAGACTGTTGTCCTCTGTTTTCTCGGCATTTTTACCAACTTCCAAATTATTCACATAAAATCGATAACCCATATCAGTTGGCACCCTACCAGCCGAAGTATGAGGCTGTGCAATCAAGCCTAAAAGCTCCAATTTGGCCATTTCGGCTCGCACCGTCGCCGACGAAACACCAAAAAGTTTAGCCATCGTCACGCTCCCTACCGGCGCTGCAGTTTCGGCATACTCTTCAATAATTTGACATAAAATTTCTTTCTGTCTGGGTGTTATTTCCATAACTATATTATAACCAATTAGCACTAAAAACGCAAGAGTGCTAATTTAAACTTTATGCTATAATTAAAATATGGAAGAAAAAATCACCGCTATCAAAAAATGGCTCGGCACTGGCAGCATCAACATATTCGGCCTACCAATGTCCGGCAAAGACACTCAAGGCGTCAAACTCGCCGAAGCCCTCAACGCTAAATTTCTTTCCTCCGGCATGATTATCCGTGCCATGGAAAAAGAAAATAAAGTTCAATATACTGATAACGGGTCTCTCGCTCCTACTAATATTTTTTACGAATGGGTTTTGCCATATTTTGAACGCCCAGACCTTTTCGAATATCCGCTCGTTCTTTCTTCAATCGGCCGCTGGTCCGGCGAAGAAAATCAAGTTATGTCTGTCGCTACTGGCGCCGGTCACGATATTAAAGCCGTTATCATCTTAAATATTTCCGAAGCTGACGTCGAAAAACGTTTCGAAGAAGCCAAAATTTTAAACGACCGTGGCGACCGCGCCGACGACGGCAATTCGGAAATTCTCCATAATCGCCTCCAGGAATTTCGTGAAAAAACTCTCCCAGTTTTGCAACATTATAATTCACTCGGTCTTCTTATAAATGTTAATGGCGACCAAGCCCGTGAAGAAGTCTTTAACGAGCTCGTCGAAAAACTTTACCAAAAAACTTTAGAATCTCATGCCTAAATTCATAAATTAAATATATTCCCCCAGCTGCCACCACGCCAATCACCGCATATAGTGCTATAAAAGATGAATTTTCCGTATAATTTTCTGGCTCTAAACTATATTCCGCCCCATTATTCTCTTTTATTTTTTTGCATCTATTAGTTTCCGGGTTCAAATAATACCCCTCTTTACAAGTTTTCGTCCCTGTTGTTGTGCTATATTTTTTACATCTTCCAGTTAGAACATTCAAATAATACCCTGTCTTACAAGTTTTTGCCACCGTCGTCGTACTAGTAGCTTTCACGCAATTCCCAGTTTCAAGGTTCAAAACTTTTCCAATATCACAAGTTTTAAATTCTTGATAATTATTTGCCTCGCCCGGTGTCGGCATATAGGTCGTCTTCCAAATTTCTTCTCCATTTTCGTCAAAATTAATCATCGCATAAGACGTTCCTTTTATCTGACCATTTGCATATATCAAAGTGTCTAATACGTCATCATTCGCATCGACTAATTCTATAGTATTCGAACTCACCGGATTTTTTGTTAAATGAAATTCTCTCGGATAATAGGCATAATATCCATCCGGCTCCACTATTCCATTTAATGTATAATTTTTATTTTTGTATCTAATTTTGCAGCCATCTAGCACAATTTTTTCCGCGCTGCGATTATATATTTCAATAAATTGTTCAGTCTTAAAATTTTCATAATAACTCAAAATTTCCGAGAATTCCAAACCTTCACATTGATTCGGTAGTTTTTCCGGCGCTTCCTCCTTCAAGACATAACTTCCACTATCGTAATATGGCTCATAGTTTAGCTGATATTCAAAATCTCCAGTTTCCAAGTTTCGCACCAAAGTTGTGTTTTTGCCACTTTTAAATTCATCATAACAGCCATCTTTGCCATTAAAACAAACTTCGTCCAAAATCTCATCATTAATTTCCAAAGTTATTTCCGCTTTAAAAGCAATTGTCTTCGTATAGTTTAAGGCGGCCAGTTCACTATTCGGCGAACTGGCCAAACGAAGGAGGATGGTCTCGCCAAAAAGCCAGCTGTTCTCGGAAAATTCGAGTAGTGTCGAATAATTTCCGCTTGAATTAGTATAGCCTACAGTGACTCCAGCGAGCGAAATCGGTGCGTCGGAGTTTTTTCTGGAAATCTCAATCATTTCTCCGACATTACTTTTCCCGTCAATCGTATATCCAGGGTTCACCGCCTTAATATACAAATCAGGTATCTTTTCATTTATCCCACCGTCTAAAATTTCTTCAATCTCTGTTTTTTCATCTTCCGCGGCCTCATCTACATCTTCATTCTCCACTGCTATATCACTACTTATCAATTCCTCTGCACTTGCCACGGTCGGCATTATCCCCACTATTAGCCCCACCGTCAATATCAAATATAATAATATTTTCTTCATGCTAAGGAACCTATCACAGTTATTTTGGAATTACAACCCCCTTTGTGTTATAATTAAAGCATGAGCATTCTGATATCTGTTGGAATTCTTATTTTGGCTATGCTTATTATGGCCTTATTACAGTTAGTCCCTGGTATTTTTGCACTTTTTTCGCATTATGCTCTTGGTAAATTCAAACAAGCTAAAGCTTATGATTTTATGCTTTTCTTCATCTTAGGCGTCGAAACCATTACTGCCTGCCTTTTCTTGTGTGTATATTATCTAACTTTTGTTTTTCGTTTCGGCGAAGCAGATTTTATCAACCGTATTTTTGCCTGGATTCTAGCCGGCATCATGATTGCGCTTAGTTTATCTAGTTTGTTCTTTTATTTTCGTCGTGGCTCTGGCACTAAACTTTTTATCTCTAGAAAAACCGCCCAAGCCTTAGACCATAACGCCAAAATCTCCAAAACTCGTTCCGACGCTTTCTTACTCGGCACTATTTCGGGGACCTACGAACTCTTTTTTACTTTTCCGTTATATATTATCGTCGCCCTCACCGTCACCCAAATTAATTTCTCAGCTCCAGGCCTTTTAGCCTTTCTGTTTATCTTAGCTCCACTCATTCCTTTGTTTTGTCTTTATTGGCGTTATCGCTCCGGCTACAATCTTGCCAACATCATAAAATCACGCACCAACAACAAAAATTTCATCCGCTTTTTATTATTCATCAGTTACTTGTTCTTGGCATTTTTAATAATATACACAGGAGTTGCCTAAATGAAAGACCTCGACGAAGCTTCTGTTATCAAAGATTTAAAAATCAATGCACACGGTGTTGGCATTCCAAGCGGTGCTGCCGAAATTTTTGCTAAGCATGCTTTAGCGGGCGCCAAGAAAACCCTCAAAAATAAATCTATCATTACCGAAAAAGATTTAGAACGCGCCATCACAAAAGAATTAAAAAAATATAATCAAGATTTAGCTTATGTTTATCAAAATCGTGATACAATAATATAAGGAAATAAAATGGCAAAAAAATACGGTTTCAAGTATATAGTTATCGGTAGCGGGCCAGCTGGCACCGCAGTCGCTTTGGCGCTTGCTAAAGCCAAAAAAAATGTTTGCATTGTGGAATGCGATTCTTTTGGTGGTTCCAGTATCCATCACTACGACGTGCCATGCGGCGTAGCTCTAGATTTTGCTCATAATTTTTCTCGTCTTTCTCAATATCCGGAACTCAAAAACCAAGAATTCACTTTCAATTTCCCTACTATCGCCGCAAGGGAAACCGAAGCTATTACCAAACTTGGTAACGATAATCAAAAAATCCTTGAAGACGCTGGCGTTATTTGTTTGAAAGGCGCCGCCCATATCCTTAATAAACATACCATTGCTGTAGGCGACCGTAAATTCACCGCCGAAAAGTTCATTCTTGCCACTGGCTCTCATTTAAAAACCTCTGGCATCAATAATCTCGAAAATATTACCTTCCTTACCCCAGAAACCGTATTTAAAATTCATCGCCTTCCGCAAGTTATTACCATTATTGGCGGCGGTTCTACTGGTTGCGAAATCGCCGAATATTTCGCCGAGCTCGGCGTCAGAGTTTTGCTTTTAGAAGCTAAAGAACGTATTTTATCCAACGAAGATCCAGACGTTAGTGAGGCTATAGCCGAATATTTCACTAAACAACTCGGCATTGCCATCCTCACCAACTGTAAAGTTATTTCTGCCGAAAAAGATGATTACAGCAAATATTTAATCTTCCGTTACCGCGATTCCGAAAAGCTGGTTCGCACCAACAATATCGTTGTAGCTACTGGCAGTGAACCGAACTTAAACTGCGGTCTAGAAAATGCCGATGTTAAATACAAAAAAACCGGTATTTCAGTCAATAAATTATACCAAACTTCTACTAAAAACTTTTATGCCGTTGGTGGTTGTATTAATGCTTCAGCTTCTACCAATCACGCGCATTTAGAAGGCACTTCCCTTGCTATTAACTTGCTCAGCCGTAACAAAACCCCAGCAGATTATAACGGCCTTGTCAGAATTACCAATACTATGCCAGAAATCGCCGTCGTAGGACTCACCGAAACCGAACTCAAAAAGCGCAAACGCAAATATAAAAAAGCCGTTATTCAGCTTAATGAACTGCCGGCTGCCAAAATTCACAACTTCGAAAATGGCTTTATTAAAGTCCTTATCAATAGAAGCGGTCAAATTCTTGGCGCTTGCGCCGTCGCACCTCAAGCCGAATTATTAATCAGCGAGCTTTCCCTCGCCATTCGCCACAAACTCACCGTTCTTGAGCTCGCCAGCACGCCACATATCATGAATAGCTACAATGAGGCCATTCGTCTTGCTGCTAAAAAATTAGTCGGAAAGCCTAGCACCAAACCAAAGCCTAAAAAACATTGACATTTTCCAAAGCATGCGTTATAATAAATAATACGTCGCGGGGTAGAGCAGCCTGGTAGCTCGTTTGGCTCATAACCAAAAGGTCGTTGGTTCAAATCCAACCCCCGCCACCAAGTTAAAGCCTTTAAGGGCTTATTTTTATGCCCCTAAATCAACATTACTAGAAATTATATTCAGAAGTTACCCGTTCTATCACTTTTTCTAAAGAAACTTCGTCATCATCGTCCGAATTATTGAACAGTTCTACTGGCCCAAAGACAGACAAAGAATAGTCACTTTCACTTTCTAATCTTACTTCCAATCTTCTATACAAATCATTTGCTCTGCCAGTTGAATCAATATTTACCTGAACACCCTTCAAGTTCGCCTTATTGGTTGCCACACTGGTTTCATCCGCCACATCTTCATGTCCACAAACTTCGCCATCATCACAATAAAACTCTAGCGAAAAATCTGTCACCGGTTTACCATACGGCAGTCCAACCATAAATACAAAAGTATTATTATTTCTACTACCACCTACCGGCTCTGGTAAATCTACAGTTGCAGAACAAAGAAATTCCGATCCCTCCTTACATACCACCACATATGGTAAGTTTTGTATGGTTTTATCGTTAGATTTCGAAAGCGCTGTCTGTTCAATATGATTTGTTTTTGTTTCGTTATTATAAGCAATCTCATAATTTTTGTCTGTTTCTTCGTTATTTTTAGCCGCACAGGCCTCTTCTGAGGCTGGTACCAAATAAATCATGCCCCGGTCCGTAGTTCCATTCTGAGTTAAATCAAAGTCACTAAAATTAAAACTCGACGACGTCTGTATCAGCCCCAACGAAATGGTTGGCGGCACAGAAACATTGCTATCGGACGCATTCGGAAAAGTCACCTCAGATGTGCCGAAGTTAGTATATTGTATCTTAGATCCATCATTCGCATACCAGCTAATTTTTACGCTTTTTATTTTGCTCGCTTCAACATCGTCAAATTTAACCTTTACAACTTTCATCGTATCCGAAGAAGATATCGTCGAACGATAATCACCTAACGAATCATCAATCTCGACACAGGTATATTCTTGTTGCATATTATTAGCAGTCCTTGATTCGACGATAGTTCCGTCACTTCTACCTAAAATATAATTTATCATGTTACATCTATCAATTTTAAAAATCTCATCCTTACCAACATTATATGCATCATAGCCAGCCTCATTTGTTTCTACATACCAAATTATCTCGCCGCAACTTATAGCACCGTCATTATCTGGTTCTGCTTTTGTGGCGCCCTGCGCCAAACAGTTCCGGTAATTATAATATGCCAATTTAGCATCTTCAACCCCAGCCATCGCCGAATCGTAAGCAGACTGAGACAAGTCATCATTAGATGTTCTTGTAATTTCGGAGGCAATTACCGCCGCAAAACTTGCCACTATCACCATTAAAATCAAAGTCGCAAAAACCACTACATAAAATGAAGCTGCGCCTTGTCTAAACTGTTTTATTTTTTTCATTCTATCCTCCATTAGCCTGAGCGGCAAAATTAAATTTATTTATCGCACAATAATCAAAATTCGACTTATAATCTTCTGGCGAGGTGCAGTAATTCCCGGTGGTATTTATATTAATTCCGCCTTGAACCGTCCCCAAAATAAAAGACGTAGAATATAACGAGTTATTCAAAACCGAGCTCTCGGCTATCGCCATCGAAGTCAAATCGTATAATGCTAAACTCACATCCCCAGTTAAAATATCCTCTGGTTCTTCTTCTAACACGCCGTACCTATCGCCACTAATATCGAATTCGTTTGAAAAAGTTTTATCATCAAAATTATAATTACCGCCTATTTTCGATTTGCATACGTTTCTGTTTTCATCAATTATCTTTATTAGCTTAAAGTCTTTTACGTCCCTTGTTACGACAGCCTCGTCTTCTTTTATCTTATATTTTAAGGTCGCCCTATCAGTGCTTTCAACTTCATAATCTTCTTCATTAAACAAATACCCCGAATTCCAAATATAAGAATACGAACCAGTGCAAAAGGCTCCAAAAATCGGCACATCATACCCGATGCTCTCGCCATTGATTTTTATATTATCTATGGACTTCACGACTGAAACAAACTTTTGCGCACCGTCTAATTCGCACTCGCTTTTTGACTCTTCGTTCCCGCTATAAAAACTCGCGCATTCACTCTGCAAAGACCTAGACTGCGCACCCTGAACCGACGCCCGCATATCATCAACTATCTCCATACCAACCGTATTCACTTCATTCAAAATTATCCCACGACGATAAGCCGTAATCGCATTAGTAATCAACAGTGCCACCGCTAACGAAAGCACCGAAATAAACAAAATCGACAGCGTCAATTCAATTAAAGTAAAACCCTCTCGCACAAACTTTTTATGCATATTTTTATTATAACACATTTTACCTTTGCTGCTATCTACACTCATTTTCGTCGCCATCATAAAAAACTTTTATTGCTGATGAATTTTTAGCCCCCTGAGAAATTTGCACATCAGCCCTATGGTTCATATCATTATCGCCATACGGGTTTACGCAAAAATCTGCCTGCTCAAGCTGAAAATCTGTAGTAATATTCCCTAATAATTTAGCAATGTTATTTTGATCTTCGGAA
>CAZEYN010000002.1:28437-34133 GCA_964516075.1 uncultured Candidatus Saccharibacteria bacterium
ATTACAAAAGTGCTAATATTCCCAGACTTTGGGTGTCTCACTATCAAAAGCGCGCCAACAAAGCTATTTGTGTCGTTTTGATTTTGTATCACAGACGACCATTTCATATTATAACTTTCAGCCATCCCCGCATAGCTTACAGTTTCGCCGTCTTTTATCAGCACATTAGCATTCAAACTTTTAAGAAGCGATAAAGTATCGCCAGTCCCAATATTTTTATCAATATTGCCCACTACGTTGTAGACAAAAATTGCGTGATCGTCGTTTTTATCGCCAGAAAGATTTAATTCCTCTCCAAAAGTTACTAGTTTTCCGTAAATTGCCCTTTGCGAATTACCGCCAGTCGCATCGTTTTGCACATTTGTTACGCCACTATAAACTGTCCTCAAAAACTCCTCAAAATTTTGAACTGAATCGTTATATCGTTGTTGGAAAATTGAATTCTGCACGCCAAGCGTTACCACTAAAAAAAGCGCCGCAGAAAGCGCAATAAACAACGATATCTCCACCAAAGTAAACCCACGCTTGCCCTTCATGATTCTATTATACCATAAGTGTTTTAAATCAGGCAACTAACTCGGGAACAAATACATCATCCATTTTTCAAAATTCGAATAAACCTTTTCTTCAGAACTTTCTTCTGTTATTCTGTATTTATTCTTAGCGGTCTCGGAATTTTCCGGCATCACCACCATATTTTCACCGGGCATTTTTTTATCTAAATACTTTCTTGCCGCCAATTCCTGATATTCATCAGTTTTATAATATTCATTCTCGAGCTCCGCCGTTTCTACCTCTACTGTCAAAAGCTCCAGCTGTTTATTTTTCTCAGATAGAGTTTCGGCCAGCTCCCAGTTTTTTGACATCGCTACAATTGACTGGTAAGCCCACACTAAACACAAAATAATCGCCAACAAAAGCACCACATTTTCGACCGTCAAAAAGTCGTGCTTCAATTTATAATTAATTTTTCTAAACTTAGCTTTAACCCCACTCATATTTTTCCTGGTAGGCCCGGTTGGAATCGAACCAGCATTGTATCCTTAGAGGGGATATGTCCTATCCGTTGAACGACGGGCCCATAAGATATATTATATCTTATTCCATCGGTTTACGCAACTTGTAATAAATAGAAGGCGCAAAACGCACTGGCGCCAAAAACTTCTGTGCCTTATCTTCCATCTTCACCAAATTATTCGTTCCAAAAATTTTCTTCAAATTCTGATTCCTAAAATTCGACACCGATAACACTCTTTCTACCTTAAACCCAGCATCATCAAAGATTTCTTCCACGTATTTTGGATGATAGTTATAAAAACCGTCTTTCGAAATCTTCTTATAGTTTGCCGGCTTTTTATCGAACGGATTCACATCGGTCTTACCAATCGCAAAACGCGCAATTTTTGGTAAAGTCCTCTTATTTGCTACCTCTACTACTGCCACGCCACCAGGTTTCAATACACGATATAATTCGCCTACCGCCTTATCTAAATCTTTCAAATGATGCGTTACGCGAATCATCATGAGACCATCTAATTCTTCATCCTTAAATGGCAGCTCGTAAATATCACCACTTCGAGTCTCGATTTTGTCGCCATAAATTTCTTTGGCCTGCGCAAGCTCAGTTTTAGAATAATCAAACAAAATCGCCTTGTGTGCGCGCTTTAAATATTCACCAGCTAAACGCCCATAACCACCACCAATGTCGGCAAACTTGTTCATTCGCTTTGGCAGTAACTTACGAATCGCCATACGGTCAGCCTGATCCTCGTATTCACGGTCAGTCTTTTCCCAAAATTCGGTTTTATAATCGTAACCATTATAATCAGAAATAACTTTTTCACTCATTTCTCTATTATACCATATTTAATGTTTATATCACGCGCGAGATTTCTTCTAGCGTAGTTTCGCCCCTTAACGCCGCCAAAATTCCTTTTTGTTCGAGCGTCAGCATACCGTTTTTCTTGGCCACTTTCTCAATTTCGTCCGAATTTATTTCTTTGATATCACCACGAATAAACGCCTGAATATCATCAGATACAATTAATTGCTCCATTATCATCGTGCGTCCTTTATAGCCAAACGGGTCATTCTCTGCCACGACCGCATCATAAAGCATTGGGGTTTCCAAATTATAATCAGATAGAATATCTTGTGAAACACCAGCCAAAACTTCTCGAATGTATTTAGCCTCTGCTTCTGTAGCTTGACGCATTTTCTTAGAATCAGACAACTTACGCACTAATCTTTGCGCCATCACCATTCTAATTGAACTCGAGAAAATCGGGTTCACACCAATCAAATCAATCATTCGCGAAAACGCCGCCGCGGTCGAATTAGCGTGGAAAGACGACAACACTAAATGTCCAGTAATCGAAGCCTGAATCGCCGTTTTTGCTGTATCGCTATCACGAATCTCGCCCACCATCACCACGTCAGGATCCAAACGCAATACCGAACGCAACCCTTCTGCAAACGAGCCACCATCATTGGTATTTACCGGAATTTGTGAAATACCAGTTATACCATATTCAATTGGGTCTTCAAGCGTAATAATTTTTCGGTCGGTCGTATTCAAAGCATTCAACATTGAATAAAGCGTCGTAGATTTACCAGAACCAGTCGGTCCCACCATCAAAACCAACCCACGCGGGTGCGAGATTACTTCATTAATCTTCTCTCGTTCTTTCTTAGATAGCCCTAACAAATCTAAATTAAGAAGCGACTCGTCGAAGTTAAACAACCTTAGCACCGCATCCTGCCCATACATTGTCGGAATTGTCTCTACGCGAATATTCAAAAGGTGCATTGCTCCATCGCGCTGAATTTCTTTTTGCATGTGCCCAGACTGCGGCTCGTTTGAAGCCATTGACATATTTGCGCGTGACGAAAGTTCACCCATAAAAATTCGATATTTATCTTTATCAATATTTGCCACTGGGTGCAAAAGTCCATCCACGCGCATGCGAATCCGAATTTCTTCACGCATATTTTCGATATGAATATCGCTCGCGTCCAATTTATCCGCCTGATCAATCAAAAAATCAAAAACTTTTTCCGTTGAAACCGTCGCTAAAGTTTGCGATACTTTGTCAATGGTCTCTGAATCACCCTTACCAGCAATTTCAATATCATCATACTCGATAGTTTTTGGTGGGTCATAGCGCAGCATAAAAACACGATAAGCCGACCCAGAAATCAAGAAAAAGTCCGTACGTTCACCTTCGTCCGTATATTTTTGATACATACTTCGAATTACCGAATTTGGTGTTTGGCTAGTCACCATAAATTGGTAACGCTCTTCACCACCACCCTTTTGCAGAGGAATTATAAAATTCTTATGCATTTCTTCAACCGTCAAAAGATTCGGCACTAATGGGATAGCATCTTCAAATTGCCTCGTGTCTAAATACGGTAAACCCAAAATTCGCGCGCGCTGCGCAGTTGCTTTTTCCTCGCTCTCACGACGATTCAATTGAATTTGCTTTTCATCCATACCATTATTATAGCATAAGTGTTATAATAATGGTATGATTGCTGAAATAGTATTTTGGTGGTACGGAACTGGTTGGCGTGTTTTTTTACAAAAAATTCGCAATATTTTTTCTCGCACTGCAGATTTTTTCAGCATGAGCTCACTGGCTCGCACTTTATTCAAACCATTCCGTCAAATTTCCGCCGAATCTGCCAAACAAAACGTCTCGCTCGATCTCAAATTCCAAATGTTCTTAGACCGTTTCGTCTCGCGCTTTATCGGATTTTTCTCACGACTTTTCCTGCTCATTATCGGCGCCATCACCATTATTATTAGTGGCGTTTTTAGTTGCATTATTTTATTGCTTTGGCCATTGCTTCCACTTTTACCCATTGCCGGCATCGTTCTAACCGTTTTAGGAATCACGCTATGAGTATAAAATTCGATATCAAAAATCCGCGTATCCAACTTGCTAAACGCAAAAAATCTCTCAACAAACCTTCCGTCATTGTTTTGAATTATTGCATCATCATTTCTCTTCTATTTGGTGGAGCAGCTCTGCTTGCTATTGGTGAATCTATTGGCTGGATTTTACTCGGTTTTACTACCTGGCCTATCATATTCATCTTTTGGGTTAAAAACGCTTTATCCACCGTTCCTGTCAAACACACCAACAATTTCACCGACCTTTTATCCGAAGAATTATTATTAAAACTTAAAGCCGACACCACTCCTAGCGACATCGTCAAACTTTTCCCTAAAATTCCTAGTGCCGTATTTTTAATGGCTCGTTTTGGTTTCACTATCCAGTTTTTAGATTTTCTCACACCTTATTTTCCTACCGCCACCGAACCAATTTATCAAAAAGCTCTTGAAATCTACGAAAACACTGATTCAGCCGAAATCAATGGCGCAATTTTGGCAGTAGCTTTAATTCTATCAATTCCAGAACACAGTCAAATTTTAAGTCAACTGAAACTTTCCGTTGAAGATTTATATCAAGGCATCAATTGGTATAATCACCTCTATCAAACCACTAAAGAAAATAAAAAATCTTCTCGCTCCGGTGGCATCGCACGTGATTTATCTTTTGGTTATACCCCAACTTTACAACGCTTTGCGCTCAATCTTTCTGAATTCTATAAAGGTTATAATTATAAAACTCAACAAGCCGAAAATGCCGAAATTCTAGATAAAATGACTCAAATTTTTTCTCACGGCGGTCGTCAAAACGTTGCCCTTATTGGCGCTTATGGCTCCGGGCGTTCTGTCATTGTCAATTCATTCGCCGAAATCATCATGGATGGTCACGCCAAAATTCCCAACAACCTTAAATATCGCCAAATTTATTCGCTCGATGCGCCTAGCATTATTTCCGCCGTCAAAGACCACAGCGAACTCGAATATTTAATGATTAGCATTTTCAACGAAATTTATTCCGCCAAAAACATCATTCTTTGTTTAGATAATGCCCATCTATTCTTCGAAGAAGGTTCAGGCTCTATTGATATTTCAAATCTGCTCCTGCCAATCTTAGAAGCTGGCAACATCCGCATTATTCTCATTATGGATAATCAAAAATTCCTAGAAATTTCCGCCAAAAATCCCGCCCTTACCAATACGCTTAACAAAATCAATGTCAATCCTGCCAATTACGCAGAGACTATTCAGATTTTAATGGATCAAGTTCCATATATTGAACATCGGAAAAATGTTGTCTATACTTACAAATCATTGACCACGGCTTATCGTCTTAGCGAACAATATATTCACGATACCGTCATGCCAGGCAAAGCCAAATTATTATTAGAGGCCGCTGCCAATTACGCCAAGGATGGTTTAGTCGATGAGTCAGCCGTCGAGGAAACTGTCGAAAAATCTTTCGGCGTCAAAGTCAAAGTTGCCAATTCTACCGAAGACCGCGAAAAATTATTAAATCTCGAACAGTTAATTCACGAACGCATGATTGACCAGACCGAAGCCGTTTCAGCCGTTTCTAATGCTCTTAGGCGCGCCGGCGCTGGCGTCAAAAATCAAAACCGCCCAATTGGCACCTTCTTGTTTTTGGGTCCAACCGGCGTTGGCAAAACCGAACTCGCCAAAACTTTATCCGAAGTTTACTTTGGCGGCGAAGGCAACTTAATTCGCCTTGACATGAATGAATTTGTTTCCGCCAGCGACGTCGCTCGTTTAATCCGCGACGGCGCTGCCGATTCACTCA
>CAZEYN010000002.1:34143-46435 GCA_964516075.1 uncultured Candidatus Saccharibacteria bacterium
ACCGCACAAGTCATGAAACAACCATTTTCCGTCGTTCTACTAGACGAAATCGAAAAAGCCCACCCATCCGTCCTTACTACGCTTTTACAAGTCTTAGACGAAGGCATTTTACGCGACGAAAACAACCGTGAAGTCAGTTTCCGCGATTGCATCATCATCGCCACTTCCAATGCTGGCGCCAACGAAATTCGCGAAAAAATCACCGCCGGCGGAAAAATCGAAAATTTTAAAGAAGATTTACTCGATACCCTAATCAAAAACGGCGAGTTCAAACCAGAATTCTTAAACCGTTTCGACGAAATCTGTCTCTTCAAGCCACTTTCCAAAGATGATTTATTGCAAGTTCTAGGTTTAATTATCGCCTCCATCAACAAAACTCTCGAAACCCAAAAAATTTCCGTCAACATCTCACCAGAAGCCAAGCAAATTCTCATCGAAAAGGGTTACGACCCTAAAATGGGCGCCCGCCCAATGCGCCGCATCGTTCAAAAAACCGTCGAAAACATCGTTGCCGCTTCAATTCTTGCCGGCGCCACCACTCCAGGCAGCACTCTCACTATCACCCCATCCGAAATTAACATTGTTTAAATCACGATAAATGGCGGAAAGGACAGGATAATCTATCCTAGTTTCATTCCTTCAAAACACCGAAAACAAAGCAAGCTTTCTTTTCGCTGTTTTGGCGGAAAGGACAGGATTCGAACCTGCGGAGCTTTCGCTCTCTGGTTTTCAAGACCAGCACCATCAACCACTCGGTCACCTTTCCGCCATCAATTATACCATATTTTCAAAAAATGTGGTATAATTACCCCATGGCAAGAAAAATTAAAATGCGCCCTGTTTCCAAACAGAATCGCAACAATAACCACAAACACAGCGACAAACGTCGCCACCCGATTCTTAAAAACGGTCGTTAAAATAACCTGCATAATGCAGGTTATTTTTTGTTGCAATCTTTAAATATTATTCGGCATTCGTGTAAACATTCACCACGTCGTCCAAATCATCAATCGCACTAAGTAGCTTCTCTAACTTTTCCGCCGCCTCACCCTCTACTGGCACATAATTTGTTGGTATGTATTGCAATTCAGCCGAGTTAACCGTCATTCCAGCTTCCTTCAAAGCTCCGCGCACTTTCATCAAATCTGAAGCGTCCGTATAAATCACAATTCCCTCGTCTTCTTCCGCTGCGTCTTCTGCTCCAGCCTCTAACGCTGCCATCAAAGCATCTTCACTCTTCTCGGCGATTTCAATTACGCCCTTACGATTAAATTGAAACATCACCGAGCCCGGATCCGCCATTCGCCCGCCATTTTTATCCAAAGTATGGCGCACTTCCGGCATCGTGCGATTTTTGTTATCCGTTGCAACTTCAATTACTACACCCACTCCACCAGGGCCATAAGCTTCGTAAACTTCTTCAATCAAGCTCGCCGCCGACTTATCCGCCGCGCGCGCAATTGCTCGCTCAATATTTGCCTTTGGCATATTGGCGTGCCTAGCTTTTTCCAGCACCATTGCCAAACTTGGGTTCATTGCCGGGTCCGCACCACCACGTGCCGCAATCGCAATTTGATTGCCAATTTTTGTAAAAAGCGCCCCGCGCTTTGCGTCTACCACTGCTTTTTGTCTTTTGGTCGTTGCCCATTTACTATGTCCAGACATCTATTCTCCCTTTTATTCTTCTACTTCTCTTAATTTTACCACTTTTTCGCGTGAAAGTAAAATTCGCCGCCTTACGAAATCGCCCACAATCCAAGCCAAAATCGCCAAATAAATCAGCCACACCCACCATTGATTTGCATCAATTTGTATCAAAAAACTTTTCATCTCGCCAAAAAATTCCACTACCAAAATATGAAAATCTAAAAGTTTAGTCGCCAGCCATGCCACAATATTTTCTAAAAACGGCACGCCAGACACTACGCCGGCCAAAAACGTCACGCCCATCGCATAAGGCAAAGTCGGCAAAATCAGCAAGTTCGCCACTACCGAAATCAAAGACACCGTTCCAAAATAATATAAGCTAATCGGCAAAGTCATAATTGTCGCCGCCAACGTCGTAATTACCACCGACGCCAAAAGCCCAGGCTGCTTTTTGCCATAAAACATCTTGATAATTTTCGGCCCTAAAATCATAATTCCCGCATAGCTCGCAAACGACAAAAGCCAACCCAAATTTATCAAATACATCGGGTTCATCATCAAAGTCATTGCCATCACAATCAAAATTATCCGCCACGGCGCAAACTTCCGCCCTACATACCACGCCACCACCGTCAGAATAGCCATCACACCAGCTCGCATAATCGATGGCGTCCACCCCACCAGCGCCATAAAAAACAAAATAAATAAAATCGAAAACAGCAGCCCAGCAAATCGCGAAATCTTCCCAAAAATCTTCCGCGAAGTCTCTACCAAAATCGACAAATGTGCCCCACTCGCCACCACAATATGTACCAGCCCCACCGTGCGCAAATTTTCCGAAAACTCTTCCGTTAAGCCACTCCGCATCCCCAATAAATATGACAGCCCCAAATTCGCCTCTGTTTCTGGCACTAGTTTTCGCACGCGCTCCGCAAACCAATTTCTAATTCCCAGCACTAAGTCGCCAGGCTCCGCTCGCGCCACCTTTTCAATTGTCGGCTTATATATGTATCCAGCATAAGCCCCAAATCCTTCAGATAATTTGCCACTTACCGTCAATTCGTCCGCACGTTTAATTTCGCTATTTTCTCGCAAAGTCAAATAAATACTCCCTGCCACCATACCACCCTCTCCAAATTTTAAATTCTTTAGTTTAATTTTAGTTCCTTTTTCATCTGTATTTGGGTCGCCATCCACCACCCCAGTCACCAAAACCGCCTCACCGTAAAATTGTCGAATATAGTTTTCGCCAGTTAGTTCATTCGCCACCCTAAAAAATGCCAGCACCATTCCAGCCACCAAAGCCAAACTAAGAAAGGCAATTTTTGGCTTCAAAAATCCCAAAAATAGTAAAATCAAAGCAAATATAGTCCATACCGGCGAAGCAAAAAAGTTCACCCTTAGCCAAATTCCCAAAACCATCCCCAAAATTGTTCCCACACAAAGCACCACCACAAAATAAGATTGATGAATATCCAACCACAACTTCCCCACACTTTCCCTAAACTGCACTTTCCGCATTCCGCATTTCTAGCATACAGGAAAATTTTTTACAACCCCCATCATTGCGCCATTGCTTTAATCAATGCCAAAAATATGCTATAATCATTTTATGCATCCGTAGCATTTTGCTAAAGATGCTCGTTCAAAATAATAAATAACAAGTTATTTATTATTTATTCGCTTCGCATCCGTAGCTCAGTGGATTAGAGCACTTGTCTTCGGAACAAGGGGTCGTGGGTTCGAATCCCTCCGGATGTGCCATTTTTATCCGTCAGGGTGTGGCGCAGTTGGTAGCGCGCAGCGTTCGGGACGCTGAGGTCGTCAGTTCAAGTCTGATCACCCTGACCACTATTTAACGATTATGAAAACTCAGCCAAAATCACATTGGAAAATCTTTCTCATTATTATAACCGGCATTTTGGTTGCTGGTCTTACTTTTTTGATTTTATTTTTCACCCATCAGCCCATCACGGAAGAAATTTCCGACTCCATAGTAGAAACACCAATAGAAACCCCGGCAGCAGAAGAGCCAGAAGCTCCAACCGGCGACTTACCATCCACCGAAATTTCCGGCTGCACCCAAAACTTCACTACCAACTGGCAATATTTAATGCTCATCAATCCTAATTTCACCGTTTCTACCGATTGGATAGCTAGTCGCAAAACAGAACTCATCGACATCAGCGCCACCTACGGCATCAACGAAGGTTTAGCCGGCAATGGCCAGCCATTATTAGACGCTGTCGCCGCCGAACATTTAAATCAAATGACCCAAGATTATAAATCGCTTTATCCAGGTCACGAACTCACCACGCGCTCTTGTTTCCGTTCAGTTGGCACCAGCTGTGGTCGACTTTGCTATGCTACCGGCGCTTCAGATCACCATTCTGGCTACACTTGCGACCTTATCGACGATTATTACGGCGAGAGTTTAGATACCGACTTATACGGTCAACACCCAGAATGGCAATGGCTTCACGAAAATTCCTATAAATATGGTTTCATCGACCGTTTCGTTGAAAACTGGGCCGGCGGCTCCATGAGCGAACCAGTCAACGTAGATGCCAACGGCACCACCGGTCTCTACGAAACTTGGCATTATCGCTACGTTGGTCTCACCGCCGCCGAAGAAATCGCCACCGGCAAATACAACAACGGCGTTTATGACTCCTTGGAACATTATCTCAAAGCCACTGGTCGCCTTACCAACTTGTTAAACCCTAGCGGAAATTGTCAATTATAAAATTATTTATCAGACTGAACGGGCCCTGCCGGACTTTCTTCCCCCCCCAAAAAATTTGCAAATAAAGATTTTGGGGCCCCTAAAAGTCCGTCACCCGTTCACTGGAATCTTCACAACTCATTTTCTATTTTTTACTACCACACCAACCACAGCCAAAACGATAACAATCACTCCAGCTACCACTCCAGTATTCCACAACCAATAAGGATAAAAATCAATCGCCGTCTCAAAATAAATCGCCGTCTCATACAAAACTTCGTCTTGATTTTTAATCTGTAAAGTTCCCAACTGCTCACCCACATAATTATCATTCGTAATCGGGTTCACGCCTTCATAATTATAGGTCAAACTTGCTAAATCAAAATCATTCTTTAGGTATGCCTCGATATTTTCCTTCGCCGCGAAGTCCATCGAAGTCGTCGCACTATCTAAAACTCCCAAAGTCAAATAATTTTCCCCTGCAGCCTTGATAGTTTTATACCCATAATTTGTCGCAAAATAATTATAAACCGTCAAGGCATCCGTCACGTGATTATTAGTCGCGTAATCTGCATTCAAATTCACCAGCAAATACGGCACGTTATTTAAATTAGCCGTAGATGCCAAACATCGCCCAGCACTATAGGTAAACCCAGTTTTTGCCCCCAAAATCACCTCGTTTTTGGCAATAGTCTTTTCAGCAGTTTTGCCCAAGGTTGGCGAATAGTAAGAATAAGTTTCAAAAATTGTTTTAAACTCCGGATTTTGAATCGCATAATTCAAAAGCGTCGCAATATCACGCGCCGTCGAATAATTATCCGTGTCCAGCCCCACCGGGTTCGAAAAATGCGTATTTGTCATCCCTAATTCCGCCGCTTTTTGATTCATTAAATTAGCAAAATTCTCAATCGAGCCAGCATTATAAATTGCCAAAGCCTGCGCCGCGTCACCATCCGATGGTAAAAGTGTCAAATATAATAACTCCTCCACCGTAGGTGTTTGCCACACTTGCAAACCTGCCACCACAAATTCATTTAGTCCTTCTAGCATTTCCGCAGTAATCGTCACCGTATCAGACTTATTCCCATTTTCCAAAGTCAAAATCGCCGTCATAATTTTCGTCAAACTCGCCACCGCCGCCGGCTCATTTGCATTTTGCTCAAAAAGCACCTTCCCGTCGTTCAAATTCAGAAGTATCAACTTATCAGAATTAGTCGTAAACATATTTCTATTATACCACCACAAAAATCAGAGCTCTAAGGTTCTGATTTTTATTCCGCATTATATTTTTTAGCGCTCTCTTTATTCTCTGCCTTCAATTCCTTTTTGGCTTCCGCTACCGCCTTCTTCACGATTTCATCAGCCTCCACCACCTTTAGCTTTTTTCTATACATATGAGTTTGTATATAAGAAAGCATTGTAATCGTTACTAAAGTTATCGTCATCATCCACCAACCAGCGCCGCAATACAAACCCAAGTTCAATACAAAACTAATCTTATTCGCCGAAGTCAATTGCGCCAAAAGGTCCGAAAGTCCAGGCAAAATTCCATTTAACATGCCCTCAATTGAAGTGTTTAAGTCGTTCATCCCAGACTCAATCGCCCCAGCAATCGCTGAGTTAATTATTATAACCGCAATTCCAATTGCCACAAAAATCACCGAGAAAATCGTCATCATTACTGGCGCAAAATAATTCGGTTTCTTCTGGAAAATTATCAAAAGCACTACAGCTAAAATCAAAGCAAATAGGATCACCATCGCCACTTCTACGGCGCTCAAAGCGCTTTCCGCTTGATGAATTCCCTCGCGCACATTATCAGAAACCACCGTCACGCCATCAAGCACATTATTTACTTCGCCCAAAATTCCGCCCATCTGTGCCGCAATCTCGTTTACAGATTTACCAATATCAGTCAAAATCTTACCAAAATCTCCCAAATTTTCCGTGCAAAACTTCACAAAATTTTCGTCAGTCAAAAATGCCAAAACTCCCGAATTCAAGAAATTTTCCGCGTCTTTCAACCCGCTAAAATCTGGCAAAGGCGTAGTCAAAGTGTCATATAAATTGATTCCAATAATTTGTATGTCGCCCAACTTTTGCCCAAAAATCGCAAATTCGCGCAGCGGCTTTTGGAAAATAAAATCACTCGCCGAAACATTTATAATATCGGTACTTGGCTGAAAAATCACCGTTTCTGCCGACGCATCCGTTTTCGTTGCATCTACCATCGAGAATTTCATATTCGCCCCCAACATCGGGCAGAAAATTCCAATCGCAAAAATTATCGCCGACACCACCACCGCCAAGCGAATATTCTCGCGCGCCGTGTGTTTCCTGCGATCCAAAAACCCAATCAAGTTTTTCTTTATTTTATTCCAAGTTTGATTTTGCTTAACCTTCTTCATATCACCATCATATCACACTTTATTATTTTTTATAATATATGAGAATTAGAAAAATTACTGTATCGATCTTACAAAGTTCACCGGCACTGGCATCAAACGCCACCCCACGCTACACACAAACAAGCCTAAAACCAAAGAAAAATCGCCCAAAAAATACAAAAAAGAGGCCTTAAAACCCCTTCGTTTTTTGGTAGGGATGCCTGGACTCGAACCAGGGACACTGCGTGTATAAGACGCATGCTCTGACCAACTGAGCTACATCCCCACAAACATATTATACCACTTTTTCAGACAAAAATCCCACCAGCCACATAACAACTGGTGGGAAAATTAAAATTATTTCTTTTTAAGAGTCAAGAAGCCATTGCGTGGATTCTCGCAAACCATACGATCTTCTGGCAAATCACATGGGGTACCCTTGCCACCTTCAGCACTTTTAGTGAAAAAATAAATTGTTTGAGGCTTGCCACCGCGAAGAGTAACTTCAGATTTATGTAGATAATATTTCACACCTTTACCGTTAGTATGTTCGTAAGCCATTTAGCTTTCCTCCTTAAGTTAATATATTCCCATCTTAAAGCCTAGAATATAGATTGTCAAGAGGTTTTTTCAAATTTTGCCCCAAAATCACGCAAATAACAGAGATAGCCGCAAAATCACCCAGATTATCGCCCTAATCAAAATTACAACAATTATAATAAACGTAATCAAAATCATAAAACCGCTCAACGTCGGCGCCCAAATCGGCGAAGCAAAATTATACCTAAAAAGCTCCGTCGATGGCAAACTCGCCGTTATCATATCTTGCAAATTATCCGCCGCCGGATATTTCTCGATTTCGCTTGTCATACAATTTATGTAACTAGGATCACTCCACGTCCAGCCATTAGCAATTGCCTGGCTCTTACAAGTTTCAGACGCCGCCGCATAGATATTCCCGTTCGGATTGCCATCCGCCGCAAATTGATTTTCCGCCTCTTCCAGCGCTGCATTCGCCGCACGCAAATATTGGTGCTCTAAATAAAACGGCCCAGTCCCAAACTCTATCTTTTGTTCTCCATTGTCATCAGTTACGTTTATCACGATATTCGAAAACGTAAAATCTCGCAAGCTATTCAAAGTCTCCGAAATCTTCGCATCATCCTCCATTTCATCCGCCGCTAAAACCGCGCTCCTTAGTTCCGTCATTTTAATATGATCAAATCTCAACAAAGTCGCATCCACAAAAAATAGAAGTATCAAAATCACCAAAAGCTGCCAAGTCTTTATTTCGTGAAACTTTATCCGCCCACGCTTTTTCATAAAAATATTATAACACAAAATTTATGCTTGCGTGATTTCAAAATCTTTGATAGAATAGTTCCTATCGCTCATAAATTTTCCCAATGACCCTTATGGCTAAGAGAGTCTTGTGCGAGGTGGGTCGGTCGTAGAGCGAAAAACATTAAGGAGAACACCAGATACATGCGTATCAAAAAATTCGGCACCTTGAAGGTCAAAACTGCCCACAAGTCCGAAATTCCTCCTGCCGAATGGCAGAAGTTCATCGAGATTTAATCTCAAAAAATCCCCCATTAACTGGGGGATTTTTAATTATTCACCTAATTTAGCGTTAACAATTTTTGTGAGCAGCTCCACGAATTTATCACCACCTTGGGCTTCGTCCCAAGTGATAGTTTCTTCTTTACCACTATTAGAAGTAATAGTAATATTGGCAGCCTCGCCCCAGTCAATCCATTGGCCATCGATATAAAAAGCTGGCGTCCCCTGGATATCAACACGCTTGCCAATGCCCATATCAAAACTAATTTTCTTTGAAACGTTTTCGCTAGTGATGTCGCTGTTAAACTTCTCCAAATCGCCCTTACCGCCAGTCACTTCGTCAAAATATTTATCAAAATAACCAGTGCGCTCCGAAGCCGAAGAATATTCCCATTCCGCCTGAGTTTCAAACAACTTGTTGGCATATTCTTTCCAATACCCTTGTAAACCAGCCGCCTCGGCCGCCGAAGCCGCCGCCGTTCCATTTTGGTGATAAGAAAGCAAATAACTACGATATATCACCGCCAGCTTGCCATCTAATTCTTCAATCGCCTTATTTACCTTTGAGTTTATCGACGCGCAACCCGGACACTGATAGTCCGCATACTCAAAAATCAAAACTGGCGCGTCAGCATCGCCCTTTACATGGTCACCGATATAACCGTTATCTTTATTTCCCTCAATTACTGAATAAAAATTATAACTTTCGAAATCTGTTGCCTTGTTGTTACCATCCACAATCAAAAAAGTTGCCACGCCCAAAAGCGCAATGCTTAAAATTCCGACAATCACTCCAGCCACAGAAAAACCAGTTTTTTTCTTCATAACTACTCCCTTTAATAAAATAATGTTATAATTATTATATCATGTTCAAACAAATTATGCGTAAATTCGTTGCCTGGCTCGACCCTAAATTAGAAAAATATCGCGAGCGCCATCCTCAGCCCAAGCCAGAACCTACACATTGCACACCTAAAACTCTCGAAGATTTCATTGATGTCATTAAATATACACCCAAATCGGTTCTCTCAAGCCAAGACCGCAACCGCATCGCCGCCGTAATGAATTTCGACAATAGCACCGTCCAAAATCTAATGGCGCCAAAGGACCAAATGATTTTCGTCAACCAAAAAGAAATTCTTGGTCCGCTAATTTTAGACAAACTCTATAAATCTGGCTTCACGATTTTCCCAGTCGTAGATAACCAGAACAAAGTCAAGGGCGTTATTCATACCGACTCGCTCAACGCGTTAGAAATCAAAAAAACCGACCGCGCCGACAAATACCTCGACCCAAACTTCTCTTACCTAAACACCACGGACTCTCTGCAAACCGCCATCGACAAAATCAACAAAACCGGCAGTTGCTATTTCCTAGTTTTGGATAACAATAAATCTCTCGCCGGCTTCTTTACGGTGCAAATACTCTTAGATTATTTGCTGAATTTATGATATAATATACTCTATGAGAATTTTATCTAAAGAGCTAGCTAATTTTTTGCAAAAATCCGTAACCGTAGAGGGCTGGGTTAATTCCAGGCGCGACCACGGCGGCCTAATTTTCATCGACCTCCGCGACCACACCGGTATCATTCAACTTGTCATTACACCAGAAAAGTCCGAATCTTTCAAACTCGCCGAATCCGTCCGCGACGAATTTGTCTTGCGTGCCACCGGCACCATCCGCGAACGCGACGCCGATTTAATCAACCCAAATATCACAACCGGCAAAATCGAGCTCGTAGTAGATAAACTCACCATCTTAAACAAATCTCTTACCCCAGCCGTCAACACCCACGACGACGGCGAAAAATCTTCTGAGGAACTCCGTCTTAAATATCGTTATCTCGATCTCCGTCGTCCATCCATGCAAAAAATCTTAAAGCGTCGTTCCGAATTTTATCGCTTCATTCGCGAATATATGTATAACCACGATTTCACCGAAATCAGCACCCCAATTCTTGCCAACTCTTCCCCAGAAGGCGCGCGCGATTTCCTCGTTCCATCCAGGTTGCATCCAGGTAAATTTTACGCCTTGCCACAAGCTCCGCAGCAGTTTAAACAACTATTAATGGTTGGTGGCGTCAACAAATATTTCCAAATCGCCCCATGCTTCCGCGACGAAGACCCTCGCGCCGACCGTCTCTACGGCGACTTTTATCAACTAGACATGGAAATGTCCTTCGTCGAAGACGGCGAAATCGTCCGCCAGGAAATCGAGCCGCTTTATATCGAGCTCGCTACCAAATTCACCAACAAAAAATTAGTTTGCAAGTCCGAGCCAGCCAAGAAATTCATTCCAGAAGGCGGCACAGTCCCACGCTTACCATTTGAATTCGTCATGGAAACTTACGGCGTCGACAAGCCAGATTTGCGCTACGCGTTGGAGCTTATCGAGCTTACCGAAGTTTTCAAAGATACCGATTTCAAAGTTTTCAAACAGCCATGCGTTAAGGCCATTTGCGTGCCAGGCGGCGCCAACCTTACTCGCCGCGAAATCGACGAATTCACCGAAAAAGCCCGCAAGCTCGGCGCTGGCGGTTTAGCATATATTTTATATCAAAATGGCGAAGCTAAATCTCCAATTCTTAAATTCATGACCGAAGCTGAAATTTCCGCCGTCAAAGAGCTCACTGGCGCCAAAGATGGCGATGCCGTTTTCTTCGGTGCCGACGACCGCGCCAAAGTCAACAAAGTCTTAGGACAACTTCGCATCGCCTTCGCCGACCATTTCAACTTGAAAGGCAAAAACGAAGTCGCCTACACCTGGATCATAGACTTCCCATTCTACGAATGGGACGACAAAAACCAAAAACTCGACTTCGGTCATAACCCATTTAGCATGCCAAAGGGCGGTCTGGAAGCGCTTAATATTGCTTCTCGGGGGCTTCCGGAGGCTGCTGCCGAGGATGAGGGCGTGAGCCCCGTGAAGACGGGCGCGAGCGACCCGTCCCCCGAAAGCAATGTTAAGCGCTTCCTGTCGCTTGTCGCAGACCAATACGATATGGTTATGAACGGCTACGAAGTAGCCTCCGGTGCCGTCCGCAATTATAACCCAGAAATCATGTATAAAGTCTTCAACATTTTAGGTTACAACAACGAATACGTCGAGACTCGTTTCGGCGGCATGTTAAATGCCTTCAAGTTCGGTGCCCCACCGCACGCCGGCTGCGCCCCAGGACTAGACCGCATTTTTATGGTTTTAGAAGACACCGACAACATCCGTGATATCGTCGCCTTCCCTAAAAACGGCAACGGCGTAGATCTTATGATGGATTCTCCATCCACAGTCGACCAAATTCAGCTCGACGAATCTCACTTGGCTATTATAGAAGATGATTAAAACCCGCAGCCACAAGTAAAATTCAAGTATCTACTTTTTGGCATGCGATTAAAAAATGATATTTACCCTTTAAAGAACAGTTTAATAGACTACTTAGCCACGCACCTCATCGAATAGCCGAAGAAGCGACCAAGGCTATACGTCGAATCGACATCAGAAGGTTCAGTAAAGAGACAATATGCATTACCTTCACCATAGTGAGTAGAAGACCAGATATCGCCCTCGGAACCCTGATAGTACGCACTATAATTAAGGAAGTAACCGGCAAGAGCAATAGATAGAACAGACAAGAAACTAGAAACATCACCGTCATAGACCGTATAAAGCGTTTCGCATTCTCCACCGCTTCCACCAGTTGGCATACGCCTATCTTGCCACTGCCCTCGCCATATGAAGTTGTGGTATTGTTTTTTGATGCCGTATTGATAGCTGCAGTATAATAGCCGCCGGTAGTGTTGTCTGTGGTTATGGAAATATTTGTAGTATTAGTGTCTGATACTGCTGCGGTACCACTAGCACTGGTGGTAATGCTGTGGTTGTAATACTGCCACTTACGCTTAGGCTTATTGTAGCAGCATAAGCACTTTGCGTGGTGAATGAACCAATCAACATCAAAGCCCCACAAAAC
>CAZEYN010000003.1:0-19876 GCA_964516075.1 uncultured Candidatus Saccharibacteria bacterium
CAGACCTCGTCATTATCAGTGACGCGCTCTAACCAGCTGAGCTATATCCCCAAATGGTGGAGTAACAGGGACTCAAACCCTGGACCTCTGCCTTGCAAAGGCAGCGCTCTAATCAACTGAGCTATTACCCCATACCACTCTATTTTAGCGAAAATTTTCAAAAAGTCAACTCTTTATACTTAAAACAGCCAAGATGCCAAATCTTCAAACGGACAAAAAATCGCAAAAAAAGAAAGAACCACCCTTTTTAGGTGGTTCCTCCAGGTCATACATGTATTTTAAGTAGCCTCGCAGTTTACTCTACTTAAAACTACCTCTATTTTATATCACAAGGAGCATAATGTCAAGCACTTTTTTCCACATTTTGTTCAAAACTCTTACAAAAAGTGTTCGGAAAAATAAAAAATATTATAACACATTTTTTAGGAAAAGCGTATTGACAAACTTTAAGCACTATGATATAATTTTAAACATACACTCAAATACCTCATAATTGAACATCTTTAGATGGGTTTTATTGGTAAAAGGGTGGTGTGTTATTAATTAAGAATTGGTGGGCAGAATAGGAGCCTAAAAATGGCTGGAACTAAAGCTGGTGGCATGAAAGCTGCCGCTACTAACAAAGCTAAATACGGCAAAGAATTCTATGCTCGTATTGGTCAAAAAGGTGGTCAAAATGGTCACACTGGTGGTTTCGCTGCTAACCCTGCGTTAGCTCGTGTTGCCGGTGCTAAAGGCGGACGTATTTCCCGTCGTGGCCCAGCAAAAAAAGCTGCCTAAGTTAAATTTTCACATCTGGGGCAATGATACTTTGCGTCGGATGTCTGGAATCGCGTTAGCCCACACTTTGGGCAACGTGATTTTTTGTGCAGCCAATCTCTGTAAGTATCTAATTCATCCTGAATCAAGTCCTCATCTATAACCACCCCATATTTATCAGCCAGTTCTTTAGTCTTTTCCCAAGCCGCATTTTCCATTTTGACACGTTCTAAATCGGTTCTAAAGTTACGATGCTCTAAAACAGCATGAGAGACTTCATGCAGCGTAAGCAGTTCAAAAGCAGACTCATCCGTATTAAAAAAAATCGTCCTAGGCGGCCTGAACAAAAATTTTTTGCCTTCATAAAACACTAGTTCCGGAAAATCTTCCTTTAGCCTGTCAATCAGCATGTAATCTCCAAATACCTCTTGATTATATCATAAAAAATTGATATAATTGGACAAGTTTAGGCTCATTCACAAATTTCGCGAAACGGAGTTTATGAATGAGTCTAAAGGAAGGAAATATAATTTATGGCACAAGCCAAAAAAATCACAATGGATGAACTTTTGTCGAAAAACGAAGATTCATTCAAAAAAGTTGTAGCAGGGGACACCACTAAAGGTAAAGTTCTCTCTGTCAAAAAACACGAAATATTAATCGATCTAGGCGCTCAGGGCGTAGGTTTAGTCCCACGTCGCGAGGCTTCCTTCGTTCGTAATTTGAACGTTGGTGATGAGGTTACCACCTCTGTTATTGAGTCCGAAATGCAGGACGGATACGTTTTGCTTTCTCTCAGAAAAGCCGTCAAAGACAAGGGCTGGGATGAGATTCAAGCTAAATTAGACAACGGTGAAATCGTCGAGGTCGCTCCATTCGACGCTAATCGCGGCGGCTTATTGGTAGAATACGAAGGCATTCGCGGTTTTATGCCGGTTTCCCAACTTTCTGCCGAGCATTATCCACGTGTTGGTTCATCAGATAAAGACGAAATTTTGCAACGCCTTAACTCTCTTGTTGGCAAGCCAATGAATGTTCGCATTTTAGACGCCAACAAGAAAGAAAACAAGCTCATCTTCTCTGAAAAAGAGGCCATAAAAGACGGTTTGGCTAAGCGTTTTGCCGAGCTTGTTGTCGGCGATGTTATCAAGGGCGTAGTTACTGGCGTAGTAGACTTTGGCGTATTCGTCAACATCGACGGCATCGAGGGTCTCATTCATATCTCTGAAATCTCTTGGGAACGTGTCAATAACCCATCTGATTATGTCAAAGTTGGCGACACTATCGAAGCCAAAATCATTGCCATTGACAAAGAACGCTTGTCTCTCTCGATGAAGCAATTAGTCGAAGACCCATGGATCTCCGAAGTCAGCGAGCTTAGCAAAGGTTCCAAAGTTGAGGGAACTATCACTCGCATCACTCCGTTTGGTGCTTTCGTACAGATTTCTCCAGCAGTCGAAGCTTTAGTTCATGTCTCTGAACTTGGCGAAGGCTCCGATGTCGACCCAGAGAAAATCTTCACTCTAAACGAACGCAAAAAATTCAAAGTCTTAGATATCGACAAAGAAGGTCGCAAGATTTCTCTCTCTGTTGTTAAATAATACTTCCGTTATGCCACAATGCTAATTTTTCAAAAAAATGAGTATTCGTGATATAATTTATCATAAGGAGTTTCCGTGAAAAAAAATAAGAAAGAAAACGATTCAAAACCTTGGAATAAATATTACGAAAAGGAGAACATCCCTACTCATATAGATTATCCAGATTGTTCGATGGTCGATATGGTAATTCAGTCCGCCGAAAAATGGCCGGATAACATTGCCTATTCGTATTATGGGCATAAAGTTACCTACAAAAATTTTGTCAAAAAGATAGAAAAAACCGCCCGTGCACTTAAAAATTACGGCGTTAAAGAGGGTGACCGTGTTACTATTTGTATGCCTAACACTCCAGAAGGGATCACTATGGTTTATGCCGTCAACATGGTTGGCGCCATCTGTAATATGGTTCACCCCTTATCTTCAGAGAAGGAGTTGGAGTATTACATCAAAGCTGCGGATTCCAAATATGTCTTGGTTTTTGACGCCGTTTTCGACAAAATTTACAAGATTCGCGAAACTGCTAGCCTGGAACGCATTATCGTAGTGCGCCCATCTGATGGTTTAGGCTTCCTAAAGCAGCGTATGTATAAACTACTTCACGTTAAAAAGGTCCGCTTGCCGCAAAACGACAGTCGCGTAGTCTTATGGGAAGATTTTATCGCTAATTCGTATTTTTATCAGGGGAATTGCCAAGAAGAGCGCAACGGCGACGATTTGGCGGTTATTTTGTATTCTGGTGGTACCACTGGCGCCCCTAAGGGAGTCATGTTGTCAAACTCTAACTTCAACACTTTAGGTGTTCAATGCACAACCGTTATTAAGCAGGCTGTTCCTGGTGCATCGGTTTTATCCGTTTTGCCACTGTTCCATGGCTTTGGTTTGGGTGTTTGTATTCACACTCCTCTCTGTAAAGGCATGAGTTGTATCTTGATTCCGGTCTTTTCTCATAAGCAATTTGGCGAGATTATCAAAAAGAACGAGCCAAACTTTATTGCTGGCGTTCCAACTCTTTATGAAGCGCTTATTAATACCAAGCTGAAGGCTGATGAGTTAAAATCTGTCACAGCCGCCATTTGTGGTGGTGATGCCTTAAACCAAACTTTGCGCGACAAAGCCAACGATTATTTAGCTGCCCACGGTTCAAGTGCCAAAATTCGCGTAGGTTACGGCCTTACAGAAGCGACTGGCGCCACTTGCTTATCTCCAGAAGATGTTTTCAACGACAGTATTATTGGGGCGCCTTTACCAGATATGGATTTCAAAATCGTCAAAAATAGCACTTTCGATGAGCTACCAGCCGGTGAAGAGGGCGAGATTTGCATCTCTGGTCCATTAGTGATGATGGGCTATCTTAATGATGATGCTGAAACTGCTCAAACCATTCATATTCATAGCGATGGCAAGGCTTGGCTCCATACCGGTGATATTGGTTATTTGGGCGAAGATGGTCTTATCTACTTCTCCCAGCGCCTGAAGAGAATTATTATTTCCAGTGGCTATAATATTTACCCAACTCACCTTGAATCTATTATTAACTCTCACGAGGCGGTCCTGACCTCAACTGTCATTGGTATAGACCATCAATACAAGGGCCAAGTGCCAAAAGCCTTTATCGTCCTAAAACCAGGTTATAGGCCTAGCAAAAAGATGGAACGCGAAATTCGCGAACTCTTGGAGCGCAATATTCCTATTTATGCATTGCCTGCTGCTTATGAATTCCGCGAAGATCTTCCTAAAACCAAAGTCGGCAAAGTCGCCTTTAGGGAATTAGAAAAAGAAGAAAAATCCAAAGTATAATTTATTTATAATAATTGAGTAAAACTTTAATTTTTAATTTCAGCGGTTTTTGATGAAGAAAACGATTTTTCCGCCAATGTGGAAAATACTCTTTTAACATTTTTCTTGAACGCGCAAAGCCAACTTGCCCTTCCTTAAATTGAGCAAAATCTTTCGCCGAATCTAATAGTAAGTTCCAAATAAAGAACCATTCTAGCTCATCGTAGTATTTTTTAGCGGCCTTCTTATCTGTAAATTTTTTATACAGATTTTCTAACGCTGGGAAAATGTCAAAACAATGCGCATCCCATTTTGTTTTGTGCAATACAGAATTTTTGTTCTCGCAATAAAAATATAATGGTTCATCAATACTGGTAAAATTATCTGTATACAAAATTAGTGCAGACATCAAACCCATATCCTCATGGATAAATCCTTCTTGAAATTGAAAATTATTATCAATCCACCATTCTCTTTTAATAATTACTTGCCATGGTCCCATGCCATAGCGCACAAAGCGGCTTTTATAATCTGGCTTCTTTGGGCCAACGGCAGACAAATAAAGCCTAGTTCCATCTTGATGGATTTTTTCTGCCCCCATCATCACCATGTCGGCCTTAGCGCTTTTGGTCTTTTCCAACAATTTATGGATAGAATCTTTGGCAATGTAATCATCGGCATCAATAAACCAAATATATTTACCGTGCGCACTTTGGACCCCAAAATTTCGTGCCGCAGCTGCCCCATGTTTTTGGCAATTCAAAATAGAAATCACTTTTGGGTATCTTTTTTGATGCCCCTGAATAATCTCTAACAAATTGTCGCTTGAATTATCATTTACAATCACGATTTCCCCATGAATTCCAGAGAGGGAATCGACCACGGAATCCAAGCATCGTTCCAGATATTTTCCTGCGTTATGAACCGGAATTATAATCGAAATCTCCATATCTTTCACATTATAGCATATATCGTGTGCTATAATAAGCATATGATTTGGAAGATTCTACTTATCCTTTTGGTATCTATGGTGCCACTTATTGAGCTGCGCGGCGCCATCCCTTTCGCTATTGGCATGGGAGTAGATTTACCAGAGTGGATTATCCTTATTATTGCTATTATTGGCAATCTGCTACCAGTTCCAATTATTTATTTATTCGCACGTAAATTTTTGGAATGGGGTAGTCGCAAAACTTGGAAGCCTCTCAAGAAAATCTGTGATTTTTGTCTTAAAAAGGGGAATCAAGCTGGCGAAAAACTCTTAAAAAAGGCTGGCAATGGAGGCACTTATACGGCTCTATTTCTATTCGTTGCTATTCCGCTTCCAGGCACCGGCGCCTGGACCGGCACTTTGGCCGCCAGTATCTTAAATCTTGACTTCAAGAAAACCGTCCTCTCTATCTCTGCCGGAGTTTTAGTCGCTGGATTGATTATGCTACTCGCTTCGCTTGGTTTATTTAAGGGTTTACTAGGCGGATAATCATACGATTTTAAGTTGCGTTTAAAAATTAGAAATTATAATAGAATAAATAATACTTGAAGGGATCACTATGAAAAGAAAGTATAAAAATATTATCACGATAGCCGTAGGAGCTCTATTGCTCGGCGCGACGATTTTTACTGTAATCTGCGCGAAAAATGACGCAGAAAACAATCAGCCAGCAATGAATATGGGGATGGTGGGCGAACAATCTGAGAGCATTGGCAATATGGAGAGCATGGGCACTCCACCAGAGCAACCAACCACAAATACCGAATCTAGCAATATGAGTACTCCCCCAGAAAAACCTAGTGGCGATAATTCAAGCAATACAGAAACTCCCCCAGAAAAGCCAGGCGAAGAATCTTCTAACTCGGCAGATTCAGCAGTCACTCCGCCTACCATGCCGAGCGAAGCGCAAGGGGAAATGGCAGCTATGCCAACCAGCAGTACCGGTATCAGCGTAATTTTCTGTGTATTGATTTCTGTGGAAATTCTGTTACTCAGCCTTGTGGTCGCGTATCTCATCATGTCACAATTTAACCAAAAAACCTTCAAGGAGACATTTGCTACCGGCGAGAAAGTTACTATATTCATTCTATCTTCAATATTAGCGACTGCGGTGCTAGCTTGCTGCGTCATACTTTTAACGAACAATTGTCTAATAAGTTCAGGTAGGGAAATGAGCGAAAACAGCACTACCGCCAGTGCTTTTTATTCCGCATCGACTGAAATTACGGAATCAAAAACCATCGACGGCGAGACATTCGAAAGCACCAACAAAGATGAAAACGCGCTATCCGTAAGCGGTAATATCGAAGTAACAGCAACTAATATTGCCGTTAATAAAACTGGTGATTCCGATGGAGGTGACAGTACCTCTTTCTATGGCACAAATTCCGCAATTATTGCCAAAAACGGAGCAACTCTCAATCTTAAAAATGCCAAAATCACCACCGACGCCACAGGTGCCAATGGTGTGTTTTCTTATGGCGGTTCGGCCACCACAGGCAACACCTCTAGCGACGGCACCACAGTAAATATTAGTGACTCGACCATCATTACCAAAAAAGACAATTCCGGTGGCATCATGACCACTGGTGGGGGAATTATGAATGCCTCCAATCTGACGATTGAAACCGCCGGCACCTCTAGTGCCGCAATCAGGTCCGACAGAGGGGGCGGAACCGTCACTGTAGATGGCGGAACCTATAAAACAACCGGGCAAGGGTCGCCGGCCATTTATTCGACCGCCGATATTACTGTTAAGAATGCGAACTTGGTCGCCTCCGCATCCGAGGGCGCAATTATTGAAGGTAAGAATTCCATAAACTTGGAGAACGTGACTTTAACCGACTCCAATACCAAGCTGAACGGGCAGTCCACGACTTACAAAAACATATTTTTGTATCAGTCAATGAGTGGCGATGCCGATAGCGGCACGAGCCAATTTGTCGCCAAAGATTCCACAATTACCACGAACAATGGCGATTCCATTTACGTAACCAACACGACAGCTTCCATCATGCTCACAAATAATAAGTTCATCAACAACGACAGTAATGGAAATTTTCTTAGAATTAAAGCCGACGCTTGGGGAAACGAGGGCTCGAACGGTGGCGTCGTTAACTTGATAATGTCTAGCCAAGAAGTCGCTGGCAACATTGTAGTTGATTCCATCTCTACTCTAGACATGGCAATGAATTCCCAATCAAAATTCACCGGAACTATCAATGGCGATAACTCTGCGCAAGAAATCAAACTCAAACTCGACAAAGATTCCCAAATCACCCTAACCGGCAACTCCTACGTCACCAGCCTAGAAGACGCTGATACTTCGTATGGCAATATCAATTTTAATGGTTATAAACTATACGTTAACGGCGTCGCGATAAACTAAAGACGTGGTATAATGAATGTATAAGATAACGAGCAACGGAAACATCAGGTGGTAATATCTGCAATTTTTAGAGAATCAATATCAAATTAGGTTAAGAACAAAATGACAGTATTCACAAAACAAGTTATTGAGGAAAAATTTTTAGAACTCCTCGAGAAAGAACAACTCGGCCATATTTCGGTTAAGGATATTGCGGATGCATGTAAAATTAATCGAAATACATTTTATTATCACTTTGCTAGCATCTCTGATTTAGTAAATTCTCTTATTAAGAAATCTGTTGATGAATTGATCGAAAAATATCCCACTATCGATTCCTTGGAAGAAGGCTTAACTGTTGCAGCGAGTTTTGCTAGTACATATCAAACTTCGATTCGGCATATTTACGATTCCACTTCACGTTCAATTTTCGAACGCCATCTCTGGAAAATATGCGAATATGTGATTTCAAAATACGTTCATTCTAGCCCAAAAGCTAAAGATTTGTCCAATACAGATTTAGAACTCATCATCGATTTTTATAAATGCGAATGTTTTGGTTTCGTTATTAACTGGATCAACGATGGTATGCCAGCTAACGTTGCCGAAAAAATCCAACGTCTTTGTGAGCTTAATCATGAAAAGCGTCTTTTTCCATATTGAATTAGCAAAATTCATGCAAATAACTAAAAATACGACATAAGCATAAAAATGCCTATTTATAAATGAATACAGGCATAATATAATTTGCCAAAACAAGGTAATTATATTATGAAAAAAACTAAATTTTCCAGTAAGTTTACTGATTTTGTGGTTAAGCATCATGTTTTAATTGTTATTTTGTCGCTTATTTTGCTTGTCCCATCTGCTATTGGATATTTTTCGACCAAAGTTAACTACGACATGTTGAATTATCTCCCGGATAATATGGAGACGGTCGTTGGTCAAGACGAGCTTTTAAAAGATTTTCACAAAGGCGCTTTTTCGATTGTTATTGTCGAAGACCAAACCGATGAGCAAATTAGTCAAATAGTAAATGAGATTAAAGAGATAGATCATGTTGACACCGTATTTTCTGCTAGCTCGCTCGTTGATGTTGGTATACCAGTAGAGATATTACCAGACGACACCCTAGATACTTTGTATAAAGATAATCAAACAGTTGTTGCGATTTTCTTTGATACATCTACTTCTGCAAATGAAACCACAACGGCAATTGAAGATATTCGCAACATAGTTGATGGGCATGCTTATGTTTCTGGTATGTCGGCACTCGTTACGGATTTACGCAAACTATGCGAAAAAGAGGAGATAGTTTATATTATAATTGCAGTCATTCTAGTACTCGTGGTTATGTTTATCCTCTTGGATAATTGGCTTATTCCGTTAGTTATTCTTATTAGCATTGCAATCATGATTGTGATGAACCTCGGTTCAAATATTATGTTCGGTGAAATATCATACATTACCAAGGCATTATCGGCGGTTCTACAGCTTGCGGTCACTATGGACTATTCAATCTTCCTCTGGCATTCTTATTGTGAACATCGCTGCGAGGGCAAAGATTATAAAACAGCCATGAAAGATGCCGTCGCGGCAACAATGTCGTCTGTAATTGGAAGCTCAGCTACTACGATTGCCGGATTTATTGCACTCTGCTTTATGTCATTTACTCTTGGCTTAGATCTTGGCCTTGTTATGGCTAAAGGTGTTCTCCTGGGTGTTATTGGTAGCATTACGGTTTTGCCAGCGCTTATTCTATGTTTACACAAGGCTCTCGAAAAATGCAACCACAAAACTATTATGCCTAAATTTGAAGGATTATCAAAAGGAATTGTTAAATTTTACCCTATTTTCCTTGTAATTTTCGTTATTCTTATTCCACCATTCTTTTATGGCTATAAACAAACTCAAGAAAACGTTTATTATAACATCGCCGAAAGCCTTCCAGAAGATATGGAATTTGCCATCGCTAACTCTAAGCTTTCCGAAGATTTTGGCATGCAAAACGTCCATATGATTTTAACTAGTTCTGATTTGGACAGCGAAAAAGTTCTCCAAATGTCTGAAGAACTTGAGCAAATTGATGGCGTTAAAAGTGTTTTAAATCTTGAAAATTTACTAGGGGATCAAATCCCAGTCGAAGTGTTGCCGGATTCCGTGGTTGAAACTCTCAAAAGTGAAAATTGGGAGCTAAGTCTCGTAATTTCCGAATATGATACCGCTAGTGATGAGATAAATGCTCAAATCGATCAGATAAATGGTATTATTAAATCTTATGATGATTCCGCACTTCTCGTTGGAGAATCTTCTTGCACGAAAGACATGATAGAATTGACCGACCATGATTTTCAAATTGTTAATATAGTTTCGATTATTGCTATCTTTATTATTATCGCTATTGTCGAGCAAAGTATTTCTTTACCAATTATCCTAATTATCGTAATTGAAACTGCCATCTTTGTCAATCTAGGGCTACCATTTTACACTGGCGAGCAGCTCTCGTTTATCACGCCAATTTGCATTAGTACAATTCAATTAGGTGCCACTGTCGATTACGCCATTCTTATGACTACGCGCTATAAAACCGAACGTATGAATGGCGAAGACAAGAAAAAAGCCATCAAGATAGCATTACAATCTTCAATTCCTTCCATTCTTGTCTCTGGGCTTGGCTTATTTGCTGCCACCATTGGCGTTGCGCTTTATTCTAATGTCGATATGATTAGCTCGATGTGCTTACTTATGGCTAGAGGAGCAATTATTAGTATTGTTGCAGTTGTTTGTTTTTTGTCGCCTGCATTAGCTCTTTGCGACCCATTGGTATGTCGCACAACAAAGGGAATGAAAAAATTAATAAAAAAGGAGAATTAAATATGTCTAGAAAAATTATTCTTTCATCTATCGTTAGCATTACCGCCATCATTGGTTGCGGTGGCTTAGTTATTTCGCAAGCCGTTAATGCCGATGAAGAAAAAACTTCGAGCCAGGTAGCGGAAGCCGCGGTGAACGATACACTGCAAAATGCCACGCATTCGTTTAGCGATGACGAGACAGTTTATGTCATAAGTGATGCCGACGGAGAAGCGCAGAAAACATATATAGGAAGTACTTTGGACTCCAATTTTGATTTTGATAATTCTGATTTGCCTGTTAATCTTGAAATCACCTATAAGCTAGACGGCCAAAAAATTTCTCCCGAAGATCTTTCCGGTAAATCTGGCCATATTGTTATGGATTTTAATTATTCCAGCTCAAAAAAGTATGATAATAAATTTATTCCATTTCTTGCCATTGGTGGCGTCTCGTTGGACAACGCTAAATTTTCGAATATTGAAATTTCAAATGGTCGCACCATTCAAAATGAGTCAAGCACTATTATAGTCGGTTTGGCTTTTGCGGGTTTGGCCGAAGATTTAAATGTTGACGAAGCAATTTTACCTAGCGCTTTCGAAATATCCGCCGATGTTACTGATTTTAGCCTAGATGTTACATATTCACTTGCTACTAATCAATTATTTAATGAACTTGATACCAACCAGCTTTCGAACTCGAATGATTTAATTAATTCGGTTAATCAGTTGGCGGACGCAACAGCTCAAATTCTCGATGGTTCTTCTGATCTTTCTGCTGGTCTCGGGCAACTTCTTGATAAATCTACGCAATTAGCGACTGGTGTCAATAATTTAAATGCTGGTCTTCAAACTTTAGCTTCAAATAATGATGCTCTTAACGGTGGCGCAAAAGCTGTCCTAGATGTAACCATTGCAACTGCAGGTGAACAAATTAATGCTTCTATAAAAAATCAATTTGGCGAAGCGGCATCTAATTTACTGTTGCCAACATTAAATATCGATAACTACGAAACAGAATTAAATGCATTAATTTTAAAGTTGCAATACATTAGCCAACAACAATCTATCGATTTAACGGCATTTATCGGAGGTTTAAATCAAACCATAGCACAACTCACGAATTACCGTGATTTTTATCAAATTCTTGATGAGAATTATTTACCGAAATTGAACGAATATACGGCGGGCGTTGCATCTGCTGCCGCTGGTTCTGCACAGCTCAACGATAATATGCCAGCTCTTGTTGATGGAATTTCTACATTATATAATGGTTCAGTCACTTTGAATGATGGCATATTGGAATTTAAAACTAGTGGTATAGACAAACTCGTATCTGTTGCTAATGATGATATTGAACCGTTCATGAATAATCTTCGACGCACTATTGAGGCATCAAAAACTTATACACACTACAAAACCAATTCCGCAACGTCGACGAAATTTATCATTAAGACTGCCAGTATTAAATAAACGGCGGTATTCCAAGCAACAACAATCGCCACTAGCCTACTTGGCAAATTTAAAAGAAACAACGTCCGACTAGTGCTCTTGAATATTTTTAATATTTTTTATACAATAAAAAAATGGCTCCCCCGGCCAGACTCGAACTGGCAACCTCGAAGTTAACAGCTTCTTGCTCCACCATTGAGCTACAGGGGAATACCAAATTTACGCAACATCTCTGTTGTCACTCTATTATAGCATATTTTTTCAAAATGTGGTAAAATTAAATAAGATATTTTATTTTTTTATGCATTTTTAAGGCGGAAAGGATGGTTATGGAAGAAAAAAAGATTCAAATTGCTGGCTCTATTACTGTGGATGAACTCGCGACGGCGCTTGGGCTCTCTATTTCCGAACTTATCGGCACGCTTTTTAAAAACGGCATTGTCGCCACCATTAACCAACGTCTCGACTTTGAAACCGCCTCTATTATTATCGATGAATTAGGTCTTAAAAACGTCAAATTAGAGCGTAAAAACACCTCCACCAAAACTTCCGATTTCCATCGCGAGCTTTCCGACAAAGCCATTAACCGTCCACCAGTCGTGGCAGTCATGGGCCACGTCGATCATGGCAAAACCACGCTCCTAGACACACTTTTGCATAAGAAAACCGTCGAGACCGAAGCCGGCGGTATTACCCAGCACATCTCTGCTTACCAGTTAAAGCACGACGGCAGATTAATAACTTTCCTAGATACCCCTGGTCACGAGGCTTTTGCTGCTATTCGCCAGCACGGCGCCATGCTCACCGATATTGTGATCATCGTAGTGGCTGCCGACGACGGTGTCAAGCCACAAACTGTCGAGGCTATCAATTTTGCCAAATCTGCCAACGCTAAAATCATTGTTGCTATCAACAAAATCGACCGCGAGGGCGCCGATATTAATCGTACCATGGCGGACCTATCTCAGCACGGTCTTCAACCAGAGGAATGGGGTGGCGACATCGTGATGGTGCCAATTTCCGCCAAAAAGAATCAAAATCTCGAAAAACTCTTAGATATGGTCATTTTAACTGCGGATATCGAGGAACTCAAAGCCGACGTAGATATCCCGGCCGAGGGCTTAGTTATCGAGTCGCACATGGAAGTCGGCAAGGGCTCCGTAGTCAATCTGCTAATCACCGGTGGGGAACTAAAAACTGGCGAATTCGTCGTTGCCGGCTCTACCTATGGCAAGGTCCGCACCATGTTAGACTTTCAGGGCAAGCCAAAGGGCAAAGCCACGCCATCCACCCCTGTTACGGTCACTGGTTTCAAGGAACTTCCAAATTTCGGTGATAGGTTTATAGAGGTCAAAGACGAGAAAACCGCTCGCAAAATGGCCTTGCTCAATGCCCAAACCATCGCCAATGAATCTGCCGACGCCAATGTCACCTCTGGCGATCTGCTTCGCATGATGAATGTTGCCGACAATACCAAAACTTTCAACGTTATCGTTAAAGGCGACGTGCTGGGCTCCGTCACCTCTGTTGTTGATAGTCTCAAGCTCATCGACACCAAGGGTGAAATCACCCTAAATATCGTCTCTACCGGTGTAGGCGATATCAACGAAAATGATATCTACATGGCTGCCGGTGACAACACCATAGTTTACGGTTTTAACGTTTCCGTGCCAATCAATATCTCCAAAATGGCTGCCAGGGACGGCGTCCCTGTCCGCATCTACAAAGTCATCTACGAATTACTAGATGACGCCAAGCACGAGATGGAAAATCTTCTAGACGCCAAAATTGTCGAGGAAGACAAGGGCGAGCTCAAAGTTCTCGGCGTATTCCGCACCGAAAAAACCAGCATTATCGCTGGCGGCGAGGTCTTAACAGGGAACGTCCGTCCAGAATATCTCGCTCGTGTTGTCAGGAACAAAAAATACCTCGGTGAAGCCCAAGTAGAGTCTGTTCAAAAGGAAAAAATCGACGCAAAAGAATTAATCGCTGGTGAAACTGGCGGTCTAGCCCTTAAAACCAAGTCCAAAATTGAACTCCAAATCGGCGATCGCCTCAAATTCTTCACCCACGAAACTAAAAAACGCACTCTCTAATTGACATAATTTCCGTTTTAACATAAAATAATCACAAGGATTATAAAATGAATTTTGACGAAAATTTTTTAACAGAGATGGGGCTATCTAGCATGCCGGCAGACAGGAAACAGGCTTTTTTAGGCTACCTCAAAGATAAGTTCGAAACTCGCATCGGCCAGCGTATTTCAAAGGGGCTTACAGATGAGCAGCTCAACGAATTTGATTCCATGACTGACTTAAATATGGCTGCCAGTTGGCTCGAAAAAAACCGCCCAGATTACAAGACAATCGTAGAAAAAACCATCGACGAAATGAAAGCCGAAATCGCCGCCAACAGGGAAAAACTACTAGCCCAAAATTCAAGTTGGTATCGTTGAATAATTCATTATGAATCTGAAACGGGTGACGCTGTATTCGGGGACCCCGCAAAAACTTTGCTTGCAAATTTTTGCGGGGATTGAATACAATGGCAGGACCCGTTTCCGTAATAATTATTCAACAATCACATCGTGGTTGTTTTTTAGCATAGCCGTTCAAAAACCCCTGAGCATCCATCGCTTTGCGCCCGTCTGGTTGCAATACATCAATCGCAATCTCACCGTCCAAACAATGGAGCACAAGCCTAGCTTTTTCGCCGTCACCTACTTTATGCGCCTCTAAAATTGCACAATTCACCCCATAAATTTCGGTTTTTACCTTCGGAAACCCAGCAAAAGCCACGATTTTTCGCAAAATCCCATCAACCGTCTCTGTTGCTAAATCTACCAAACCGTCCTTTTTCTCGAATTTTCGCGTAAAAGTCGCCTTTGAATCGTCCTGTGGAACAGGGGTCGGCAAGTCACTCATATTTTTTACCAGCCACTCCGCGCCAGCCTCCGCCAAAGCCTGATAAATCGCCGCCTTTTCCAGAGGTAAATCACGCAAAGTCGCTTGATAATAAATCGGCCCAGCGTCCATCGCCTTCACTAATTTCATAATAGAGACCGAAAATTCCGTATCACCGTTCAAAATCGCACTCTCAATCGGCGAAGCACCCCTGTATTTTGGCAAAAGGGAAGGGTGAATATTTAAAATCCCTTCCGGTTCAAAAACCTCCAAAACATCAGATTCCACCATCACGCCAAAACTCGCCAAAACCCCATGCGCCTCTGAAAATTCCTTTTTTAGCCGCACTGCCTCTGTTAAATCATCCTTAGTCCTAGCGTGAAAAATCACCTCAAAATGCTGTTTTAGCACTCCTAGGGCATAGTCTGCCAACATCCCATTACCAAAAAAGATAATCTTTTTCATTTAGTCCTCTGGGAACAAATCCTTATTGCCAGCGATTTTTTCATCATAGTCTACTAGCACCAGCTCGCCATCGTCGCTCATCTCGTAAAAAGCGTCTTTCTCACCCCTAATATGATCAATAAACAAAATTCCATCCAAATGGTCAATCTCGTGCAGTAAAGTACGCGCCAGCTCATCTGTGGCTTTTATTCGCACTTCTGTTCCGTCCTCAAGTTTAGCCTTCACGCGAACTTTAGTCTCCCTTGGTACCATTCCATAAATCTTTGGCACCGACAAGCACCCCTCAAAGTCCCTTTTAATCTTGCCCTCAGCCCGAATTACTACCGGGTTTATCAGCGCCGTAAAAGTAGCCTTTTTCTTGTCTTCCATGTCATCGCGCACGATAATAATTCGCTTATTCCCCCCCATCTGTGGCGCCGCCATCGCCGCCGAGAGCTCATAAGGATGCGCCTTTTCCCAATCTAGCGACAATTTGCGCATATTTTCGATAATATCCAAAATTTCAGGGGTAATCTCCCTAACTTTCTCGGACTTCTCCCTCAATCTTGCATCTGGCGTCGTAATAATTTTCATAAGAAAATTATATCACACTTCCGCCCCTATAACAACCGCGGTGGGTCCAGAGTAATCTTAAAATTTTTATCGATTCCGTCACAAGCTCGCACTAGTGCTTTACGCGACTTGCTCCGCACGATCATCTGCCAAGTGTATCCCTTATCCGTTCGTTCGTGAAACGCTGGCATCGGCGGGGAACTAATCAACTCATCATCCTGAGCAATTTTTTTACTCAATTCGCGCACCTTTTTTAGTACCGTCGCCTCTGTTTTCATGGTGATTTCCAGCTTCAAAATAAAGCTATAAGGCGGAAACCCGGCCTTCCTTCGTCGCCGAATTTCATACTCGTAAAATCCCTTATAATCTTCCATGGTGGCGAATTTCAGCACCGGATGCTCCGACCGAAAAGTCTGAATAAAAACCTCCGCCGTGTCGATATGTCCACGCCCCACGCGCCCCATCACCTGAGTCAAAAGTTGAAAAGTCCGCTCCTCCGCCACAAAATCTGGTAAATTCAGCCCAGCATCAGCCTGCACTACCCCTACGGTCGCCAATTTCGGCAAATCTAATCCCTTGGCCAAGGTTTGCGTCCCCACCAAAATATCCACGCCACCAGCCTTCACCTCGTCATAAACTTCCTCTAGTCCAACCTTACTATCCGCATCAAAACGCTGGATTTTCGCCTTGGGAAACAGTTTTTTTAGCTCCGACTCAATCAATTTCGTCCCAAACCCCTTATGAATCAGCCCTGGTGCCTGGCATTTTGGGCAACAAACCGGCACTTTTTCGTTAAAACCGCAGGTATGGCAAACCAGCTCATAGGTGTCGGCATGCAAGGTCAAAGGCAAAAAACAATGAGGGCACAAAATTTCCTCACCGCAATTCTCGCAGATAGTCAAAGGGGAAGAGCCGCGCCGATTATGGAAAATTAGACTCTGCTGCCCCTGTTCTAGATTCTTTTTTATCGTCTCAATTAACGCCGTCGAAAAATATTTACTCTTCGAAAACGCCGTTCTATCTTTAAAGTCTATGATCTTCACCGTTGGCTTCACTGCCGTATCCTTAGCTTTCTCTGTTAATTCCACCAGCGACCCTAATTTTTTTGCCAGGTAAAAATCTTCCACCGTAGGAGTGGCCGATCCCAAAATCAGGGGTATTTTTAGCTCCTGTGCGATAAAACTCGCCACTCGAATTGTCGAGTATTTCGGTGAATTTTCTTGATAATAGCTCGACTCATGTTCTTCATCGATAATTATTAGCCCCAAATCTTTTAGGGGTGCAAACAGCGCCGAACGCGGTCCAATCACGATTTTTGGCGCCTCGCTTTTTAAGAGAGAATCAAAAATTAAATGTCGTTCCGCCTCTGTTTGCTTTGAATGGATTAAGACTATTTTATCGCCAAAAAATTCCTGAAAAATCCGAACAAGTTGCCCAGTTAAAGCGATTTCTGGCACCAAAAGTATCGTGGATTTTTGCCGTTTTAACGCATTTTCAGCCATTTTGAGGTAGATGTTGGTCTTTCCGCTCCCGGTTATACCATACAACAGTTTCGTGGCGCTACGAGCCTCCTGGAGGCCTTGTAGGGCATTTTTTTGGGCCTTATTCAATTTAATTTCCGGCTTTTTTGCGCCACATCCAGTCTTCTTGCTAAAACCGAACATTTGTTCGGTTTTACGACGCTTTTTCTCCACCCCATTCGGCAAAATTAAGCTCACCGCGTTCGTCATCAAATAATAATCATTCACAAACTGCGCCGCTCGCACCAAATGCGACGGCAAAGGCATTGAATACAAAATTTTAAAAATCGGCTTAGTCGTAAAAGTGGGTTGAGCAACTTTTTTCACCACCACGCCAGGTACCACCTTCTTACCAAGCGGTACCAGCGCAACTTGCCCAATCTCTAAAATCTCATCAAAATCATAAGTCAAAGCGCCCCCCATTCCCTCCACCATCACCTCGTAAAACATATTTCAATTATATCATATGGCGAATAGTAGGTTCTTTTGTATTTTTCCGCATCAATATGATATAATTAGAAGTGCAAAACTATACAATTTGAATTTTCCTTTATACGGAAGATGCGGCTACTTACGCAGTTTTACTTGTATAAAGGAGAATTGTATAGTTTTGCGACTAGTAGGTAGTCGCATTTTTTATTGGATTTGCGGCTGTAATATGGGAGTCGCAAAACTATGAAAAATATTAACCCGACAATTAATAGGGCGGAAATTGTCAATAAGATTATTACGAATGTTGAGAAATGCTATGATTATGAGCAGGAGCATTTACATCTTTTGAGTCTTCATGCCAAAACAGAGGGTGAAATCAGAAATGCTGCCGGAAACTTAGTCGAACATATTTTGCAGAATATTTTTGACAGTATCAACATGTATTATGTTGGCGCTAATATAGAGTCCAAAATCGGCAGTTCTGATTATTTAACTAAAACTATCTTTTACGAAAATCAAACGATTGTTTTTAATCAAATCCAAGTAGATAGGCACATTTTTCAAGATAAACACAGAATCGCTTTTATCGAAAATAAGACATATTTAGATTCGTGTTACTTCGACAGAGCATTAGCTGATTTTCGTAAGATAGCTCAATCTTTAAGGCAAAATAACATTGACCCAGCGAGTGTAAAATTTATTGTTTTCGCCGGACAAGATGCTGCAGCATCAAAGACTCTCAAGGCGTATGAAGCTGATTTTTGGGATGAAACCAAACACTTAACTAATGATACCGATGGTCTTCATCCAGAAATATTTTTCTTTTTAAAAGGAAAAAGAAAATCGAATTTGCCGCTCTATAAAGTTAAGCATGAATTAGATAAGGATAGTATTAGAGATTTTGCAAATTATATTCTTGATTTAATTGAATTCGGAGACACAAATGCAAGAGTATAAAATTTTTAATTGCGACATGTTTTCCGAAAATGGTTTTGATGGGTTGATTGATAATAGCATAAATGCGATTATTACAGATTTTCCATATGGTACACTTAATAAGCGTAATGGATGGGATAAAATTATTGATTATGAGAAGTTTTGGAAAGAAGCTAATCGAGTAAAAATGGAAACATCTCCAGTTATTTCTACGGCGCAAATGCCATTTACTGCTTTTCTAGTATCCACTAATTATAAAGATTTTAAATATACTTTAGTTTGGGAAAAGTCAAAAGCGACGGGCTATTTAAATGCTAAAAAGCAACCGCTTAGGGCACATGAGGATATAGTAGTATTTTATAAAAAACAATGCACATATAATCCGCAAATGGTAAAAGGAACACCTTACAACAAAGGTAAAGCGGTTCGCGACACTATGGCATATGGCAAGCAAGAAAAAGCTATTTTAGTAAAAAACGATTCCGGACTAAGATATCCTCGCACGGTACAGTATTTCGTAACTGCGGAAAGTGAGGGCAAATATCATCCGACACAAAAACCAGTTGCTCTTTTTGAATGGCTTGTTAAAACCTACACCAACCGCGGAGATACAATATTAGATCCATGCATGGGGTCCGGAACTACTGCTATTGCCGCTATAAAAAATGGCAGGAAATTTGTTGGCTTTGAAAAAGATGCCGAGTATTTTCAGGTTGCGAAAAAAAGGATAGGAGATTTTATCCGTAACCAATAAAAATATTCCTTTTTGATTTAATCTTTATAAAAACCTCAAAAGTCTATGATATAATAGAAACAGTTATGCGAGGTAATATGTTAGAAATCTTTGTTACATCTAGGGTCCGCCGCAAAATTTTGGTGGTTTTTGCTAAATATCCAGATTTCAAAACCCACGCTCGCGGCTTAGCCAAACTAACCAAAGAAGACCCAGGTAACATCCAGCGTGAGCTCGAGCGTATGGCTGCCGCAGGTTTTTTAACCGTCACCAAAAAAGGCAAAACCAAAATCTACCAAACCAACAAGCAATATCCAATTCTTAAAGAACTCCAAAGCATCGTCATCAAAAGCCAAAAAGGCAATAAACCCAGCAAAACCATTCAATGAACAAATTATTTAACCAGCTGCTAGAAAAGCGTGGGCTTACAGAGGAATTTTTACGCCCTAAATACGAAAATTCTGCCAATCCGTTTAAATTACCAGATATGGAAAAGGCGGTGAGTCGCCTAGAAAAGGCTATTAAAGATCACGAAA
>CAZEYN010000003.1:19886-35250 GCA_964516075.1 uncultured Candidatus Saccharibacteria bacterium
CATCTATGGGGATTACGATGTTGACGGCATCACCGCCAGCACTGTCATGGAAGAAGCCTTAAAGCTCGCCGGGGTTGAACAAAAAAATATCACCATCATGCTGCCGAATCGTTTCACCGATGGTTACGGCATGAGCCCGCGCCTCATCAAGGCCGCTGAAAAACAGGGAATTACTCTTGTAATTACCGTGGATTGCGGTTCGCGCAATCACGATATTATCAACGAACTTAATTTTCTAAAAATTGATACCATCGTTACGGACCACCACGAAACTGGCGACACTCTGCCAGAGGCACTAGCGATAATTAACCCTAAACGCCAAGATTTTCAAGATGATAAATCAGAACTTAAAAATCTCGCCGGCGTAGGCGTAGCCTTTAAATTTGCACAGGCCCTCGTGAACAAAAAATTTATCCCAGCTGGACAAGAAAAATGGTTCCTCGATTTAGTGCTCATTGGCACGATTTGCGACAACATGCTCTTAACTGGTGAAAATCGCATTTTAAGTTATTATGGCGTCAAAGTCCTTGAAAAAACGCGCCGCAAAGGCTTAAAAGAACTTATGAAATCTGCCAAAGTTCACCAAATCACATCTGAAAGTATCGGTTTTCAGATTGGCCCTAGATTGAATGTGGCTGGCCGCTTGGAATCTGCCGAAATTGCGCTGAATCTATTAAGAACTAATTCCGCCACCGAGGCCGCCGAGCTAACCGCTAAATTAGAAAAATTAAATTACGATCGCCGCAAAAAACAAAACGAAGCCATCAAAGAAATCGAATCGCACGGCACTCCAAGTGACCCAGTCATTATCGAAACAGGGGATTATTCCGAAGGAATTTTGGGTATTATCGCTAGTCGCTTAGTCGAGTCTTACCATCGCCCAGCTTTTGTTTTAACAGAGGTGGAGGAGGGAATCTTAAAAGGTTCGGCACGCAGTTTTGGTGATTTCAACCTGGCGGAAGCTCTAAAAAACATCGAGGATATTATTATCGGCGGTGGTGGTCATGCCATGGCTGCCGGTGTCAAAATTAAGCGCGAAAATCTTTACGCTTTCCGCGAGCGCATCAATGAATATTATCGCAGCCTTAATCTTACCGACCAAGAGCGATTTTTAAGGAGCAAGCACGACCTAACTCTTACCGATTTTTCAGATTTCAACCTCGAACTTTTAGATGAATTAAAAAATCTTGAGCCGTTCGGCGCCGGCAACGAAGAGCCAATTTTTCGCTTAGAAAATACCGAAATTATCAATGCCACCAAAATGGGTAGCGGCCAAAACCACCTCCGCCTAGATTTGCGCGACGCCAAAAACCATCAGCTTAAATCGGTCGCCTTTTTCGCCGATGAGAATTGGCTCAAATTAACCCCAGAAGACCAAATCACTCCACTAATCAAACTCACACTCAACGATTTTAACGGCGTAAAATCAGTCGAAGCCAGATTGATCGACGTTATTATGGTATAATAAACCCATGAAAAGAGTAATTGTAAAATGTAAACTTAAAAATCGTGACGAATTCGAGAAAAAGCTGAGCGATATAGATTTTGATTTCTCCCAAGTTTATTGGCAGCACGATCGTATTTACGTCCCTAAAAACTATCAAAAAAACGCCAACTTTCCGCGCCTAATTATGCGCACCGAAATGCGCGCCGTCGATAAACCAGCGCATTATTATTTTATTCTAAAACGCCACATCGAAGATTCAGGCATTGACATTGTCGAAGAAGTCATGATTCGCGACTACGAAAAATTGGTCAATGTCATTTTGCAGCTTGGTTTTAAGCCGATCGCCGAAGTTTCGCGCCGACGTCAAGATTTGAAAATGAGCGAAGGCAACTCAATCTATTTAGATAAAATCGAAAACCTCCCAGGTTTTTACGCCAAAATTGAATCCAACCTAGACCAAAACGACTCCGTCGTAGCCGCCAGAGAAGATCTAAAAAGAACCTTCCAAACCCTAGGCGAAAATAATTTCGTCAACTCAGCCTACTTCGAAATCGAAAAAGCTTAGTTTACTGAACGAGTCCCGCCGTTAAGCGCCCCCAGAAAATGAGATATAAAATAGCTACACGCGTTTTTCGGACTGTAAGACTTGGTCCCGTTCAGTGCGCTTAGCCCCTTGGTGGTTCGCCATCAGGCTCGCCAAGCAATTTTTTGGACTTAATCTCGTAGCGTTTGCCATTAACCGGCGAAATATAGTAATCCTCGTTAATCAAATTCACGAAAGTAGACAAATCTTTATCGTCCATGATAATAATCGAACCATCGTCATCGGTCATCAAATCAAGTTGCATCTCGTCAGCGTATTCAATTAGCTTATTCTGCGGCATCTCCTCGGTAATATCCATCGCCTGCACCTTTTTCAAAATCGGTTTTTTATCAGCGAGGAGGGAATTGAGCGTTAAACCTTCTGCGAAAGACAATTTATATTTTTCGGTCAACTCGCGCGCCTTTTCCTCCGCAATCACCTGCGACTTAAAATCATACTGGAACAAGTTCTCGAACTTAGCCTGGTTAAACACGATAATAGTTTTATCAATAATTGCTACTTGATTATCATCTGGCATTTTCAGCGCAATCTCGGCAGAGAACGGCTCAAAACTTTCGCCGTTAATTTCCCAAGAAGTCGCACCCTTCAAAGCTGAAGAAGCTGGCAATAATTTTGCAATGTAAAAAATTTTCGTACCTTCTACGCCGCCTGGATAAGTAAATTTAGCAATAATGCCTTTGACTTTCTTGAAATCGTATTCATTTTCAGAGAAATAATCAATGTCGCGATATTCATTTTCGATCAAATGAATCAAAGTCTCCGCGCGCCCAACCTTGCTAAGCTTGGTATGATAAATTATCTTATCCTCGCCGTCGGATTTTTCGTATTCACGGCACTCGAGCCCCTTGTCTGCCTCTTCGATAATAAATTTTGCCGCCTCTTGCATAAAAAGCGACTTCACCGCGCCAGTCAATTTATCGGAATATTTAATTTTGAAAGGTGTGTAATTTTTGTTAAACAAAAACAGCTCCGCCGAAACGTTATTTTTGACCTCTTCAATCTCGTTAGCCCAAAGAAAAACATCAAATTTTTCATCCGCAACTTTGACCGTATTCTCAGTATCTTCCATATTATCTCCACTTATTTTACTCCATTATACCACAATATAATTCAAATATCATTGAATAACTTTTCACACTGAACGGGTCTGTCGCAAAAAAAATAACTCAGTCCGCTGATCTTTCTGTAAGTATAAAACGTTATAAGTATTTTTCAACCCCACATGTTCGGTTTTTCACGGCCCCAGAAATTTCCGAGTGTTCGGTTTTTTAAATTCAACTGTTCGGTAAAATAACAGGGAAGTTTTACACACTTGTGGAAAACTAGCGGCAAAATAGGGATCACAAAAAAGTCTAAAAAAGCACTTGCATTTTTATAAAAAATGTCATAAACTTAAATCAGCGAATAAATAAATAAAAACGCTAACACAAAAAGCACCTTAAAAAAGTTTGAGATCGACCATCTAGGAGTTTCGGCGCGCATTAAAATTAAGCGAGATGCGAAACAACAGTCGTGCGTACCTTCCTCACACACCTCCCAATAAAAAACTCTAATGGTTGAAAAACCAACACAATAAGTCTCTCAACGGCTACGATTCTATGACCGTCTATAACGGCCAAAATCGCAGTGGATAAATTGTGTATCAAACAAAAAACAAAGCAGAAACAAAACCGCTGAAATTTCTAGTTGAACGATCTCAAACGTTGTATAATATAAGTATGAAGGAACTACATACGCCTGTATTATTATCGGAAGTTTTGGCAAACCTTAATCCGCAGCCTGGCGAGTCATATTTAGATCTCACCGCTGGTTTTGGAGGTCATGCTGAAAAGATTTTGGATGTAACACAGAATTATAAAGATTCAATTTTAATCGATCGTGACGAGCTTGCCGCAAAATTCTTGGCACAAAAATTCGGCGGTCGAGTTAAAATCATGAACCAGAATTTTTATAGTGCTATGCTACAGCTTTCTGAGTGTGGAACGACTTTTGATTTAATTTTGGCTGATTTTGGAGTTTCTTCTCCGCAACTAGATAATAGCGAACGTGGTTTTTCGTATCAACACGATGGTCCACTTGATATGCGGATGGATAATCGGCAAAAGCTGACAGCTCACGATATTGTAAATAAGTATAGCGAAAGGGGACTAGCAGAGATTTTCGTGACGTTCGGCGAGGAACCAAAGGAGCGCGCCAAAATGCTCGCTCGTGAAATTGTTCATAATCGTCCGATTAACACTACCAAGGAGCTTGCCGATTTAATTATCAGCAAGTCCAGATATTCGCATACGCATCCAGCTGCTCGCGTTTTTCAGGCTATCCGCATTGTTGTTAATGACGAGCTTGGCGAAATTAAACAAGCTTTGCCAATCTTGCCGAAACTACTCAATCGAAACGGTCGCGTCGGAATCATCACTTTCCACAGTCTAGAAGATCGGTTGGTGAAAGATTATTTCAAAGAAGCGTCCAGCTTTGGCGAAGAATCTCAGCTTAAAATCATCAACAAAAAACCTATTGTTGCGGAAAATTCGGAGTTAGTTATCAACCCGCGAGCGCGCAGCGCTAAATTGCGCCTAGCCGAGCGGAATTGATAAAACAAAAACATAAAACAAAAGAGGAGGCAATATGCCAAAACAAATCGTCATCGCGAACAAATCGCGCAAACAAACCATCAAGGTGAATTTCCGTTAGTCCTTCACTGGGCGAGATAAAAATCTCGCCCAATTCCTAGACTAACGCTATGGGCCTTAGGGCTCACCAACGAGTTTTTCACTGGAGAGTGGAGTGTATGACCTTCCTGAGCCAACTTTTACGAATTACTTATAGCTCTGTTCGTAAAAGTGCTCAGTCTAAGCGAAATCAAAATAAACACAAACATAATTTTAGCGAGGAAACAAAAATGCAAAATCAATCCTATGTCACTAGACGCGCGACCAATGTCAGCTTTGCGCGCAACTACAATACAGTTCGCCATACCAAACGCAGTCTCGGCTCGATTTCTCAAATCGTGATTATTGGCATTTTGACTCTTATCGTGGGTCTGATTTATGTTGCTGAAAGCACCAAAGCTACTACTTTTGATTATGAAATTTCCTCGGTTGATGCTGAAATCACTGAAATGACTGCCGAAAAAGAAGATTTGGCGGTCGAAAAGGCTCGCTTAAATTCTGTCGCTACGGCGAAATCTAGCACCGTCGCAGCCGTCATGGAAGACGCAACGGTAACCGGCTATGCCACAGAATAATCATTTGGAATTGCGCCGGATTAAAATCTTAAAAGCTATTGTTATTGTCGCATTGGCAATTATTATCGTGCGACTTTTTTTCATTCAAATTGTCGAGCATGATGATTGGGCGGCTAGAGCCGATGAGGAACACACAATTCTTGAAACTATTACAGCCAAACGCGGCGAAATTTATATGATGGATCAAAGTGAGCCGGTTGCCGTGGTCCTAAATCAAACAACTTATCAGATTATTATCGACCCAGCCGTCACTAATAAGGACGAAATTTCTCATCTTCTAAATACCTACGCCAAAGATTATATCGCTGTAGATTTGGACGAAGTTTATTCGACCGAGGGTCTGCGATATTCTATCGTCGCCAAAAATGTGCCACGCGATGTAATTGAAGAAATTAACGCCGAAAACCCTACTTCCATCTGGTTCAAAAAATCTAACCAAAGAGTTTATCCAGAGGGTACATTGGGCTCTACTTTGCTCGGTTTTGTTAATGCCGACGGCATTGGCCAATATGGCGTCGAAGGCTCGCTCAATAATCTACTTTCTGGCGAAGACGGCCTTTTGAAATCAACCGCCGACGTCAACAAAGTGGCCCTCAGTATTGGCAACGACAATGTTAAAATTCCAGCCGAAGACGGTAAAGATGTTGTGCTTTCGGTTGATCGTGGTTTGGAACGTGGCACCGAAGAAATTTTAGCAGAACATGTTGAGAGCACCGCCGCCACCAACGCCGCCGCCTTAATCATGGACCCAAATACCGGCGAAGTTCTTGCCATGACTAGCGTGCCGAATTATGACCCGGCCAATTATGGTAATGTTTCTGATGCTTCGGCCTACTTGAATCAAGTCACCGAAGTTCCATACGAACCAGCTTCAGTTTGTAAAAGCTTTGCTTTTTCGGCCGCTATCAATGAGGGGGTAATGACCGCCGATACAACTTATTTTAACCAAGGTTACGAAATCGTCGATGGTTGGAAAATCCAAAACGCCGAGCAGCGCTCGCAACTTTATGGTACCATCGATATGAAAACCTCGCTCTATTGGTCCCTTAACACCGGCTCAATTCACGCCCTTAAATTATTAGGCGGCGACACCACGTCGATTAATCAAAAAGGCAGGGAAACACTTTACGATTATTATTACAATAAATTCCGCCTTGGCCACGCTACCGGCATTGAACTAATTGAAGCCGAGGGTTTTATCCCAGACCCAAACGAAGGTTATGGCCGTGATTCAGTTTATGCTAATATGACTTTTGGCCAAAATTTAAGCCTCACCATGATTCAGACCGCCACGGCTTATTCCGCCGTCATCAACGGCGGCACTTATCACACACCAACCATCGTCAAAGGAGTTTTGGAAGATGGGGAAATTGTAGAAACCGATGTGCAAAGTGATTCGGAAAAAATTTCTGATAAAATTCTTTCCGACGAAACTAGTGCCACCATGCGTGACATGTTCGTCAATAACCGCAGCTATAAAGTTCGCGGCGGCATCGATCGCGCCGGCTACAGCATCGGCGGAAAATCTGGCACTGCGCAGGTCGTCGTTAATGGCGCCTATGACGACACCATGCAAGAGACCGTCGGCACATATATTGGCTTTGTCGGCACAGAAGGGGAGTTGCCAAAATACGTAATAATGGTTAAAATGTGGGGAGAGGGCCAGTATTTGGACGGCGGAATTTCCGGCGACACTTTCGACGACCTCTCTAACTATTTAATAGATTATTTAAAAATAAAACCAAAGGCATAACATGAATTTAAACGACGAAATATTTTACGGACTTTTATTAGCACTAGGTGGATTCCTATTGTCTATGGCTTTAACACCATTCTACACTCACTTTGCCTACAAATATAAATTTTGGAAAAAGCAAAAACAAACTACCGTAGATGGCAAAGCTTTGCCGGTCATGACTAAGCTTCACGCCCATAAATTTGAACGTGTTTTCCCAACCATGGCAGGGCTTATTGGTGTAGTTGCGGTCACTTTTATGACTTGTGTTTTCAATTTGGACCGTGGCCAAACGTGGTTGCCAATTGCTGGCTTTTTGGGTGGCGCCGCCGTTGGCATGATCGATGATTTTATTAATGTTTTTGGTTCTGGCAAAGGCGCCGCTGGTTTGCGTGGTCCAGTCAAATTTGCGTTAATTTCAATTGTTGGGCTGGCGCTTGGTTGGTTTTTTGCCTATAAACTCGGCTGGACCACTATGCTGATTCCGTTTGTCGGCAATATTGAAGTCGGCATTGTTGGTATGATTTTAATTTTTGCCTTTGCTTTAGTTGCCACTTCGAATGCGGTTAATATCACCGATGGGCTAGACGGTCTTTCTGGCGGTCTTTCCATGATTGCTTATGGCGCTTTTGGCGTTATTGCCTTGTTTCAGGGGAATATGTTATTATTCGGCTTCTGCTTGACCGTTGTTGGCTGGCTGCTTTCTTACGTTTGGTTCAACGTTCCGCCAGCTCGTTTTATGATGGGCGACACCGGTTCATTTGCGCTCGGTGCTGGGCTCGGCGTGGTAGCCATGATGACTAATTCGTTTTTACTTTTGCCAATTATCGGTTTGCCTTTTGTCATTGAAACTGGTTCCAGCTTAATTCAGCTCGCTTCGAAAAAGTTTTTCCACAAAAAAGTTTTTATTTCTGCACCGCTTCATCACCATCTAGAAGCTAAAGGTTGGGGCGAGTCCAAAATTGTGATGCGCTTTTGGATTATCGCTGGCGTCTGCGCAATTGTTGGTATATTCTTAGCCATTGCAGGGGGTGCCATTTGAAAAACCGCAAGCACAGGTCAGATTTAGTTATTCTTTTCGCCACGCTAGGGCTTATGTCGCTAGGGCTAATTATTATTTATGCCATTGGCCCAATGCGCGCAAATGTTTTGAATAGCACTTATGGCACAGATTACGATTCCAGCTACTTTTTCGTGGGGCAGCTCCGTTCGGTCGGTTTGTCTCTTGCCGCCTTCTTTTTGGCGTTTAAAGTTATTCCATACGAAAAAGTTAAAAAATTTTCCAAAATTCTTATGATTATTGCTTTAGTTTTATGTGGGCTACTTTGGATTTTGTCTCTCACCGGCTCCAGCCTTGCGAAATGTGAGCTCGGCGAATGCCGTTGGTATAATTTCAGTGTTTTCAGTTTTCAGCCTGCCGAATTTCTTAAAATTGCCTTTGTATTTTATTTAGCAGATTTTTTCGCACGCAAAAAAGAAGAGGGAACCATCGGCAAATGGCGCGAATTTTGGCTGCCTTTTTTAATCATCTTTGGCGTTTCGATGTTTTTAGTCGTCATCGCTCAGGGTGATTTAGGGACTGGCGTCGCTCTCCTTGCCATCGCTTTTGGTATGCTCTTGATTTCCGGGGTTCCAGCCAAACAATATTTTATTTTTGGCGCAATCGTGTTGGCTCTCGCCGTCGGTTCAGTTGTCACTTCATCTCACCGTATGGAGCGTGTTGAGGCTTGGCTTACTACTTTGTCCGGCGGAGAATCATCAGATTCTACCTATCACGTCGAAAATGCCATGTTGGCCATCGGTACCGGTGGTTTATTTGGTGTGGGTATCGGTAATTCCGTCCAAGCCACCGGTTATTTGCCAGAATCTATCAATGATTCCGTCTTTGCTATCATGGGCGAAACTTTTGGTTTTGTTGGATTGGTGCTAATTATCTTAATTTTCGGCGTCATTTTGCTACGTATGCTTAAAGTTTCAAAATATACGGCGGACACGGAAGAAAGTCTTTTTGTAATTGGCGTTTTTGCATGGACTCTGGCTCAAGTCGTGGTAAATATTATGGCCATGACCGGGCTTGTGCCGGTCACCGGTATTACCTTGCCGCTACTCTCGTATGGCGGCACCAGCATGATCTTTATTGCTTGTGCTTTTGGCTTTGTTTTGCAAATTTCGTGTTATACTAGTAGGGAGGTAATTAAGAAAGATGAAAATATTAATAGTAGGGGGCGGCTCGGGGGGCCACATTACACCAGCCGTCGCAGTAATTCGCGAGATTCTGAGACTCAAGCCTCGAGCCGAGGTTGAATTTTGGACTGATTTTAAATATCACAAAAACGTCACCAAGCTCACCACCGAAATTGGCGTGCCATGGGGTGAAGAAGTCCGCCACAAAAAAACTCCATATATTCGCGTCCGCATAGTCCCGGCCGGCAAATTTCATCGCTACGCCAACTGGAGTTTTAAAGATTATTTCATCCATATCGGCATCACGATTAAAGAATTAATTATTGGCAATATTATTGGTTTTATTGGCTTTATCACAGGCCTAATCGTTAGCTTTTTCCGTTTATTACCTAAGAAAAACCGCCCAAATATTATCTTTTTCAAGGGGGGATACGTTTGCTTGCCAGTCGGTTTAGTGGCTAAACTTTTTAAAATTCCTTATGTCATCCACGAATCTGATGTCGTCGCCGGGCTCGCCAATCGTTTGCTGATGAAAAATGCTCGCAAAGTAGCCTTTGGCATGCCAATTCCAGAGGATAAAAAACGACCAAACTACGTATGGACCGGCATTCCAATTAGCCCAGAATTCAAAAACGTTTCACCCACGCGCCAAGCTTCGCTCAAAAAAGCTTTTTCATTTAACGCGGATAAACCGTTGGTTGTTATCACCGGCGGCTCTCAAGGTTCTGAAAATCTTAACGAGGCCACTCGCGCCATCCTGCCAGAACTACTCAAAATAGCTTCCGTGGGTCTAGTCGCCGGACGCAAACATTACGAAGATATGGTAGATCTGAAAAAATACGAAAACTGGGACAAAGCCACGCTCGAATCAAACTTTCGCATGTGGGAATTCAACACCACTATGGATGAATTGATGGGCGCCGCCGATGTTGTAATCTCGCGTGCCGGTGCTACCACTATTACCGAGCTTGCCGCCCTTAAAAAACCCATTATTCTTGTGCCTTTTGCTTGCTTGCCCGGCGGTCATCAAACCAAAAACGCCGAAAAATTAGCCGAGACCAACGCCGCAGCTGTGATCAACGATGCCGAAATGGTCCAAAATCCAGAAATCTTACTCAAAGAAATTCAGCATCTTATCAGATCACCTAAAACACGCAGCGAGATGGCAGAAAATCTGTCTCGCGAGGCTCGTTCCGACGCCGCCAAACGCTTAGCGGAAATAATCTTAGCCGAAGGTTCAAATCTGTGAAAAAAAAGCAAAGAAAAAATGCCCAAAATCTAGCCGCGCCCATAGCCGAGCCAGAAGTTCTATCGCTTGCGCGTCGCAAAATGAACCGCACTTCAACCATCAAGTCTGGTCGCACAATCGCCGAAAAAAGGGAACGGCTGGAAACCGCTAATGAGCGTTCGGCCGCTCGTAAAAAAGACAAGAAAAAGAAAAAAGCGCGTATCTTTTTTACCTCGCTCTGCTTTTTATTTTTGGGCGGCATTTTGGTATTTTTGGGCTATATTTTTACCAACAGCCAGGGAACCATACGAATTAACGAAACCACCGAGATTAACGACGATTTCGCCCCAACCATTCCGATTATCAACGAAGACGCTAGCGCCTCAGACGGCGAAATCACCAATAAAATGAAGACTTTTATAGGCAAAGCCGAACAAGATTTTCGTGACTTGGGTTACACGCCTACCAAGGCTGTTATTCCCACCAAAACCATCCGCGAAGTCGATTTCTATCTTGAAGGATATAATGGCTATATCAAAACTACCATCGATCGTGGTTCGGCTGTCTCGGCGGAGGACGCCGATCGCCTTATCCGCTATCTAAAAGGGCAGAATATCAACGATTTTACCTATATTGATGTCAGAATAGAGCATAAAGCTTATTGGAAATAAGGAAAAGCATAATTCTCTCGATACCCTATTTTGTTCGGTTTTTGTTCTAAAATTTTTCACATTTTTTTACACTCCTTTTTATGGGTCACGGAAAAACAGATAAAAACAAAAATAGGGAAACAAAAATGGGGAAATGTCAAATTTGAATTTTTGCTCAAAAACCCCAAAAATCTCAAAATACGACCAGCCCAGGTCTCGCCGCCAAGCTTTACAGACTGAACGGACCCCGTCCTCCCCAAATCTTCTTTGCAAATCTTCTTTGCTTGCAAAATTTTGGGGGGAGAAAAAGTCCGGCAGGACCCGTTCAGTCTGATAAGCTTGGCGACAGGACCCGTTCAGTCCAATGAACTTTATTGTTGGCGGATGTTCGAAAGTTTATGTTGAAGCCTTTTTGTGAGCTTTACTAAATATTCCCCATATAAAAGACGATAAGTTAATCGTCTTTTTAACATAAGCGAAATGTCCTAAAATCTATATTGTGCGACATTAAACTTATGTTTAAAATATGATTAGCTAATCACGACCGGCCATCCAAAAATCCGCCGTTTCGGGCGGATTTTTATTTTATTTTTGATTCCCGCTTTTCTAATGCTCGATTGACAAAAATCCTTCAGTCTGAGATTTTTTAGGCTTGTCGGATTTTTTGGTGTCGCTCGTGTCCATGTGTGTCTGGATTCTTACCTCTGTTTTTATAGGGGTGGCAGGCTGTGGACTTTCGGTATTTTTAACAGAGGCGATAACGGAGGTAGGACTCGTGGTGGTCTGCACGGCATGAGTAGGCTCTGTGGCAGCCGTTTGAGCACTTTTAGCAAGGGGAATTACAGGGGTAGATTTTTTGCTATGCCCTTTATTTTTGCGATTTTTGAGGTGCTTTTTCCCTACTTTTTCCTTTTTGACGGTCGGCTCTTCTGTTTTTTTAAACTCCACCTTTCCCTGACCGGCTTTTTCTTCGGCTAAGCGAGCTAAATCTTTCAGGCCTAGGCGTTCCTTGCCTTCGGCGGTATTTGGGCTGAGCTTTGATTTGATAAAATCGGCCTGTGGCGTCGGGGCTTTCAAGTTCGGTTTTTGTTCGGCTTTGACCGACCTAAACACTGGTTTTTCGGAAGTATTAATTACCATTTTTGGCTCTGCTTGGTGACCGGAATCTGATAAATTTTTTTTATATTTCTCACTCTGCTCAATAGTCTCACGAATCTCTTTTTCCACCTCCATACGTGGTCTAGCGAAATACTCGCGAGAATGGCTCACAATGGCGTCGAAATTGTCCTGCGGCGTCTTTGGTAATGATAAAGTTGTAGCCGAGAACGCCGGCACTTTTTCGCCACCGATAATCATCGAAATCACGAAGTGACGATTATTAAGCTGAATGATGTCTGACTCCTCAAACGTCGGCTCGAATTGCTTAATTAAAGACGGCGCATCGTCGGCCGAGATACGGAAAGAAATCGTGGTGCCCACATTGCCGAATACGGCGTCGCGAACTGAATCTGTCATCTGGGCCACATATTGGTTGGCAACGGTCAAATTTAAGCCGTATTTGCGCGCCTCGGACAAAATTACAGAGAAAGAATCGGTAGCGAAGTTTTGGAACTCGTCAACATAGAGATAGAATGGTCTACGATCGGTCACATTTGGAATATCAGAGCGCGACATTGCGGCGAGCTGAACTTTAGTGACTAAGAATGAACCCAAAATCGCAGCATTGTCCTCGCCGATTAGTCCCTTCGACAGGTTAACCACCAAAATTTTTCCTTCGTCCATGATTTTGCGGATATTAAACGATGATTTTGGCTGTCCAATAATATTGCGGATAATAGGGTTAGCTGTAAAGGCACCCACCTTATTTAATACCGGCGCAATGGATTCGTTTACCTGTTTATCATTCCATTGTCCAAATTCTTGTTTCCAGAATTGTAAAACCGTCACATCTTTACAATATTCCAAAGTTTCTTTGCGGAAATCTTTATCTGTAAGCAGCCTGGAAATATCCAAAAGGGTGGTTTCTGGCCTATCTAGCAAAGCTAACAGAGTATAACGCAAGATATGCTCAAGCCTTGGACCCCAGGAATCGCCGAACATACGCTTTAGTACACCAATTACCTCTGAGCAGATATTCGGTTTACGTGACGGATCATCTACCTCTAATGGGTTAAAGGCAATAGGGAAAGCCGTATCTGCCGGATTGAAATAAACCACGTCTTTAATACGCGACTCTGGCACAAAACGCAGGTTATTGATCGCGAAATCACCATGCGGATCAATAATACAGTAGCCCTGATTGTAAAAAACATCAGAAAGCGCAAATAATTCCAGCATGCCGCTTTTCCCTGCCCCAGTTTGGCCAATAATATAAACATGGCGCGAACGGTCGCGACGCAAAAGCCCAAATTGGTGGTTGATGCCACGGAAATTGGTTAGACCAAAAGCTGAAATATTTTCATCAACAGATGGGTCGCCGGTGATAATCGGCAACTTTGCTGGTGGCTCAGCAGTCTTAGAAGATGCCCAGACGATATTTGGCGTCTCTACAGAGGTATGTGGTAAATGATATACCGATGCCAACTCCGAAATATTCAAAATAAAACCACGATCAGAGAACTGGCGCATTTTGTAAGCGTCCAAATCTGCTTTATTAAAACTGCCGCCAAGCTGTTTAAAGCCGTTCAAATTAGTGGAATTATACTGTTTAAACGTCCCTACTAAAGCCTGCATATTTAATTTAGCATCTGTTTCGTTCTGCCCCAAATATGCTAGTCTAATTTTCACTTCATAGCCTAATTTAGTGGCTTTTTCCTCGGCCTTACTGATGCGCGTTTTATCGCGCTCGGATAATTCTACTGTTGAACCGGAATTCGTGCCGCCCTCTGGTGGCCTAAAGAGCGCTGCGATAATTTCTACTACCCATTTCCAGTCGATAACACCACTAAATAGGCTGCTCTTCCCTGCTTTGACTTTTTGTATCCATTTATCTGTGGTGTTTTTATGCCAGTCGTCAGGTATTGGGCGAGTTAAAATTTGAATCCATAACTCCTCGGACTTATCGGAGCTCAATTTTGCCAAAGTTCCTGTAATGCCAGCCAACGGATCTACTTCGAAAGATTCAAAAGTTTTAATTGGCAAAGCTTCATTGTCTGTAAGGCCCAATTCCGAAGAATAATTTACCGGATATTTTGCGCGATTATCCACGTAATCTTCGTTCATTTTGTAGATTTGAACTGTTGGATATTGCGAATAGATTTGCCCCTCTACGAAATTCTGTAAAATCTTCGGCACCCATACGTAAAAGCGAATTTGTCCAGCGGTTGAAACGATTTCGAAAGATAGATGTTCCTGTACGCCGCCAGAATTTTTGAGTTCCTGCCTATCCCTTAAAATACCATGTAAGGACGCAAACAATTGCTCGGCCGCCAACTCTTTTTTGTCGTTAGTGCGTGGAATTTCCAGCATCAAAAGCACGGAATCTACGTTTAAAACCTTTAGTTTATTGAGTTTTTTGTAATTACGATAAGTCAAAAAGGCCAAAATTCCTACCACTGGTATCCAGAATATTGGCATTAAAATAAAATGTATAACCGCTTCCATAATTATATTTTACCACATTAAGCTAATGTGTAGGAATTTTTATCGATTTTCTTGAAAAGCTTTTTATTTTGAAGGTTTAGCAAGATTGTGGTTTCTTTAACTTTGCGCATTTTTAATACTTGCTTGACAATTTCTTCCCTGGAAAGAGGCTGTTCAGATTTTTCTAGAATAGACTTGATGATGTCGGAGATAGTTCCCTTTTTGTAGCCCCACTTAGAGAGCGCATAGATGCCACGCCCAATCAAGACAAAGCGAGCGTCCTTGATGAGTTCGTTGTGAATCGCCTGGATAGTCACATTTTTGCGTTTGAAATCTGATTTTTTGATTTCCTCGGCAATTTCGGAAAAATGCATCGGCTCTTTTTTGTTTTCCAAGATAACGAAGATTTTGTCGCGGATGTTTTTAGGATTTACTGCTGGCCATTTTGTTAAACCCCAAACTCCGTTTAAAGATGCCAGAAGCTTAGATATTGACGCTAAGGCTTTAATGTGGTCAGGGTGCTCATAATTTAGCTTTTCGTCAAGCTCGTCTAGAGACATCGGCTGTTTGTTGGTTTTAATTAAATTGACAATTTCGTCTACGTGTTCGCGAATTTGCTTGCTGTCGCCATATTCCGCAATGCCGATTGCTGCGTGATAGCGATCGTTCTCTTCTACTACGGTTAGGCCT
>CAZEYN010000003.1:35260-38686 GCA_964516075.1 uncultured Candidatus Saccharibacteria bacterium
ATAAATACCAGTTTTCTCTGTTGGCGTGGCGGTACGACCATAGATTTTGTCGGCCAAATCGGACAATTTGGCCACACGACCTAATTCTGTCAAGTTGCGGATAATCAATTTCTCGGCTGGGGCAATTTCTGAGATTTGATTGTCTTCTGCGGCAATTTGTAAGCGGATTAAAATGGCTTTTTCGAGTTGCCTTACGCGTTCGCGCGTAATTGATAACATTTCGCCAATTTGTTCAAGTGTTTCTTTTTGCGTTTTTAGACCAAAACGACGCGAGATGATTTCCCTTTCACGGTCTTGTTCAATGATTTTCAGGCTGCCATTTATTGCTTTTTTAAGGATTTCCGCATTTTGCTCCATTAGTACAATTCCTTATTCCACCCCAGTTAATATTTATAATTTATACTATAATATCATAGTTTTGTGTAACTGTCAACTACGAAATTATCTCCTTTTCATCATTATTGTAGCACAATTTTTCGCATTTTTCAAAAAAATTGTAAAACGCAATAAACTGCATCAGACTGAACGGGTCCTATGCGTCTGAAAGATTTCGGTGAACGGGTGGCGCCACATTAGGGGACCCCACAAGAAATTTGTTTACAAATTTTTGTGGGGATAAATGTGGTGACAGGACCCGTTCAGTCCGATAAGCTTTATTTCTTTTTACTTTTTCCGCGTTTACCGCGCCTAGTGGTTTTAGGCTTGTTTTTGATCATCTCCTCAGCCTGAGCTTTAGTGATAGTTTTAGGATCAGTATCTTTTGGAATTTTGACGTTGTTGTATCGCCCTGGTCCCTTTACATAAGGTCCATAAGCCCCGATAATAATCATGACATCACCCCAGTCAGCAATAATCGAATCAACCTTTTTCTGGTAAAGCGGCAAAGCCTCTTCGAAAGTAATCGTATAGGGGTCGTAGTCTTTAATTGGGATATTATATTTGCCGCCCTTCAGATATGGACCAAATGGCCCACTAGAGGCAATAATTTCCGTGCCATCCGGTGCCTTGCCTAAAATTCGTGGCAAAACCGGTAAATCTAACTGTTTTAAAGCCTGTTCCAAGCTTACGGTCTTGACAGATTTTCGCTTTGGCAAAGGCGCGAAACGTGGTTTTTCGCCGGCTTCTTTCTCGTTGTCGCCTAATTGAATAAAACCGCCGTTTTTCCCTACCTTAGCATAAATTGGCTTGCCATTTTCTGGATGGTGCCCTAAGAGCCGCGCATTATTATAACGTTCCACTCCGTTGGCGGCCAAAACCGTATCATTAAATGGACCATAAAAATCTTTCAACATCTTGACGCGCTCCAATTTTGCATCGGCTACCAAATCTAAATCTTTTTCGATATTTGCGGTAAATTTATAATCTACGATATTCTTGAAATTTTCTGTTAAAAACCCAGAAACCAGCTCGCCGATAGGGGTCGGAATCAGCTTTCCCTTATTTGCGCCAAATTTCTCCGTGACTTTTTCCTCAATAATTTTACCAGATTTAACACGAAGCTCAATAATCTCCCTCTCAGCCCCTTCGTTCTCACCTTTCTCGACGTATTTTCGTGTCTGTAAAGCCGTCATAATCGAAGCATAAGTCGAAGGACGTCCAATTCCCAGTTCTTCCAACTTTTTCACCAAAGAGCCTTCGGTATATCGTGCCGGTGGTTTACTAAAATTCTGCTTTGCAACGATTTCGATATAAGATACGCGGTCACCTTTTTGCAGCTTCGGCAACTCTAAATCTTTAGATTTGCCATAAACTTTCAAAAAGCCATCGAAAATCACCACCTCACCCTTGGCAACGAAACCCGAAATTGCTTTTTGGGGGCCGCATCCATCCAGTCCGTTTTCACCCGATGAGACATCGCTGCCTCGCTCGGTATTCCAAACAAGTTTGGAATCCTCTCGCTTCGTTGCGATGTCGCCACGGGCGGACGGCGCTAATTCTCGCGCTGCCGCGCTCCGAAATGCCCCCAAAGAGCAATTTTCGGGTTTTATACTAATGGTAGTTTTGGCGACTTTTGCATTGGCCATCTGCGTAGCCAAAGTGCGTGCCCAAATCAACTGATATAAACGTTTTTCGTAATCGTTTTTCCCTGCCACGGATTTAGCAAAATTGGTCGGACGAATCGCCTCGTGGGCCTCTTGTGCGCTAGCGTCTTTGGTCTTAAAATGGCGCGTTTTTAGATATTTTTCGCCAAAATTCTCTTTAATATATTTAGCCATCGCCGCTGTCGCCTGCGAAGACAAATTCAAAGAATCCGTCCTGTGGTAAGTAATCAAACCAGCCTGGTATAAGCCTTGCGCCGCACTCATGGTTGTGCGTGACGAAAATCCAAGTTTAGAGTTCGCCTCAATCTGTAAAGCCGCCGTGGTAAGTGGCATCGGGTTGGCCTTGGTTCCCTCTGTTTCATCGACATCAGAAATTGTAAAATCAGCCCCAGCTAATTTTTCTAATAGTTCCCTAGCTTCTTCTTCGGTCTCTGGATTTTTCCCATCAAAAGTGGCATCAAAATCAAAACCAGCCTCATCGCCAGCGTATTTGCCATCTGCATCTTTAACAAACTTCCCTGTTACTTTAAAATTAAACTTGGCTTCAAATTTTTCAATTTCTTTCTCTCGCTCCACAATCAAGCGCAAAGCTGGCGACTGTACGCGCCCAGCCGAAATCGCTCCCGGCACCTTTTTACGCACCATCCCAGATAAATCGTAACCCACCAACATATCCAAAGTTTGGCGTGCCTGCTGACTCGAAACCATATCCATATCAATCGTGCGTGGATTTTTAATCGCTGCCTCAAGAGCTGGCTTAGTGATTTCATGGAAAGTAATTCGCGCGGTGTCTTTCGGTAGTTTCAGGACCTCGCACAAATGCCAAGATATCGATTCACCTTCGCGGTCTTCATCGGTCGCTAGCCAAATTTTATCCGCCGTTTTAACCGCTTTTTCCAAATCTTTTATAATTGATTTGTGCTCTGGGTCGATCTCGTAAGTCACATCGAAAGTGTTTTTATCAACCTTGGTATCTTTGCGAATATGCCCCACGCTAGCCAAAACAGTAAAATCATCACCGAGGTATTTCTCGATGGTTTTCGCCTTTGCCGGGCTCTCTACGATTACCAAATTCTTTGACATATATATAATAATATCACACAAGTCAACCACAAACGGCATGATTTTGTGGATGAATTATTGCAATCTCGGACGGATGGCGCCACACTAGGGGTCCCACAAGAAATTTGTTTACAAATTTTTGTAGGGATAAATGTGGTGACAGGACCCGTCTTCGTACGGCTATTTTTTAACAACAAAAAGCCTCAGGTAAGGGTGGGCATCACCTGAGGCTATTTCGCCCTCCAACGCTTTCACTATACCGGGTGAACCCCGGAAGCGCGACCCACCTCACACAAATTGGGGCCCGCCGGTTAGAGGGATT
>CAZEYN010000004.1:0-21291 GCA_964516075.1 uncultured Candidatus Saccharibacteria bacterium
AAAAGTTTTTTTTACAACATTTTTCAAGCGACCACTGTTTTTTAAGTGGAAAACTTTTCGTAAAAAATCATTGACTTCACACTGGAAATGATATAATATAATAATATAATACTATATTTAGACAGGAATGCGAGGTGATGTCTGAAATACCAGAAAAACAAATAAAAAGATTGCGAAGCCTACTAAGCGAAGCAGAAACAAATTTGTCAGCTGCTAAAGAGCTATTAATTTCCATCCTAGGTGATGGGGAAGTGATTTCCGCCCCACGCGATACAGTCATTAGTAGTCCAGAAGGCAAAATTATCGAAGGCGTTTTTGATGGTCAAATTATGATTGGCCCTGATGGCAAAAATTATCCAGTGCCAGCCAACTATGCCTCGAAGTCCAAGCTCGTAGAGGGCGACATCATGAAGCTTACAATCGCCGAGGACGGCAGATTCCTATATAAACAGATTGGTCCGGTCGAACGTAAAACTGTAATTGGCACGCTCAGTCACCACGACGACAAGTATTTTGTAGAAGTTGGCGACCACGAATATCAGATTCTTTATGCTTCGGTGACTTATTTCCACCTTCGCGAGGGTTCTCAGGTTTCTGTGACTATTCCAGCAGACAATGAAGATGCGACTTGGGCAGCCGTTGAAGCGGCGTTATAATGAAAGCGCTCTATCGTAAATACCGCCCCAAAACTTTGGGCGAGGTGGTTGGGCAGAGCCAAGTAACCGAACCACTGGAAAACGCCTTGAAATCTGGTAAGGTTTCGCACGCCTACTTGTTTATTGGTCCACGCGGTTGTGGCAAAACTTCGGTGGCGCGCATTTTTGCCCATTCTGTAAATAATTTTGGTTACAAGCTAGAAGATAACTACGTGGACATCATCGAAATTGACGGCGCGAGCAACCGCGGCATCGACAATATTCGTGACTTGCGCGAAAAGGCGATGATTGCGCCAACTACTGGTAAATACAAAATTTACATTATCGACGAAGTTCATATGTTGACTAAAGAGGCTTTCAATGCGCTACTTAAAACTCTAGAGGAGCCGCCAAAGCACGTGATTTTTATTATGGCCACAACCGACGCGCACAAAGTGCCGGTGACTATTACGTCCAGGGCACAGACTTATACTTTTAAATTGGCTAATAGCGCAGCGATGTTTGAGTTTTTGCGCTCGGTAGCGGATAGCGAAAAGATTCCAATTGATGATGAGGCTCTAAAGATTATTGCAAAACGTGGCGGTGGCTCGTTTAGAGACTCCTTGTCTTTACTCGATCAAATTTCGACTTTGTCTGACGAAAGAATCACCAAAGAACGCGTAATTTCTGTAATGGGCTTGCCGCAAGATGAAAAAATTACTACTTTACTGAATGAATACCTCGCAGGTGATGTTGTAAAAATTACAACACTTTTGAAAGATTTATTATCGTCCGGTATCAAACCGGAAGTTTTGGTGGAAGAAATCATTGCACAAATCGTCGAAAACCCCCAGCCGGAATTGTTGGGCTTACTGAGCAAATTACCTAGTGTGCAAGCGCCTTTTGCCGAAGCAAAATTGATTGTGGCGCTTTGTGGCAGCGTGCGGGTGGCGGGCGATACGCCGCGGGCATCTGGAATGTCTTTTTCAAGGCCGACAAACAGCGATTTTAACTGGGATGATTTTGTTCAAAAAGTACAATCTTTGAACGATGCAATCTGTGCACAGCTATTAAAATCTCAATACGAGCTAGAAGGAAACGTTTTAAATATTTATCCCGACAAAAAAATAGTCAAAAATATTTTATCGCGCGATAACAATAAACAAGTTTTACTAAAAGCTGCCGGCGGTGCAGTCAAAATCGTGATTCACGACGAAGATGAAACGCCAAATAATTTAAAAAAGGACGAGTTGACAGCCAAAATTTCTGATATAATGGGAGGAGAGGTAAAAAACGATGCAGGAGGAAACCCATTCGAATAGCAAAGGTGGCCGCGTGCCGCCGCAGGACGTAATCGCCGAAAAGTCGCTTTTAGGTGCGATTATGATTTCCGACAATGTGATGCCGGAAATTTTGACGATTTTGAAACCGCGTGATTTTTACGAAAAACGCCACGAAATGATTTTTGAGGCGATGGCAAATCTTTATGACCAGCATCAACCTATTGATTTGCTGACCATCACGGATGAATTAAAAAGGCAGAAAAGGCTAAAAGATGTTGGCGGTGCGGTATATTTGACGGAACTTTCGACTTTTGTGCCGGCAGCTTCACACGCCAAAGCTTATGCCGAGATCATCGAAAAAGCTTCGGTGCGACGCCGTTTGATTAAAGCCGGCAACGAAATCGCCAGTAAGGCTTACGAGGACAACGCTACGGTTGATAGTTTAATCGGCGCAGCGGAAAAAGACTTATTTGAAGTTTCAGATAAAATCGTTAAAAGCGACTACGTGGCAATGGATGAGCTTTTGGCCGACGCGTTCGATAGAATTGAAAATTTGCACAAAAACAAGGGTGCTTTGCGCGGTCTTAAAACTGGTTTTCGCGATTTAGATAAAAAGACTGCTGGCTTCCAGAAGGGCGATTTGGTAATTATTGGTGCGCGCCCGGCCATGGGCAAAACAACTTTTGCGCAAAATTTGGCGTATAATATTGCTAGCATCAATAATAAGGGCGTGCTGTTTTTCTCGATGGAGATGGCGGCGAACGAGATTATTGACCGTATGATTTCGGATGTTTCTGGGGTGGACAACTGGAAAATGCGCACAGGGAACTTATCTGAGGATGAATTTGCGCGCATTGGCGACGCCCTGGGCGAGATGGACGAAATTCCGATTTACATTGATGATACCAGCTCAATGACCATTATAGAATTGCGCAATAAGGCGCGCCGCGCAATGCACGACCACGATATCGGAATTGTGATTGTGGACTATTTGCAGCTGATCCAGGGGTCGGATAGATATAAAGGCAACCGCGTGCAAGAGGTGACAGAAATCTCGCGCGGGCTGAAGATTTTAGCTAGGGAACTGGAAATTCCGGTGATTGCTTTAGCACAGCTCTCGCGTAACGTGACTGGGCGCGATAACCCGCGACCGGTTTTGTCTGATTTGCGTGAATCTGGCTCTATCGAGCAGGACGCCGACCTTGTGATGTTCTTACACCGTCCGGATTATTACAAACAAAATGACGATGATTACGAGGAAACCCACATTACGGAGCTTCTCGTGGCCAAGCATCGTCATGGTGCGGTCGGCAAGATTGAACTTTACTTCCATCCAGAACTTTTGCGATTTATGTCGCTTGATAAAACGCGTGAAGAATAGCTTTATTTGCGAACGGATCCTGCCGGACTTTCTTCCCCCAAATTTTGCAAGCAAAGATTTTGGGGCCCCTAAAAGTCCGTCACCCGTTCGATAAAGCTTGTCCACGTTTTTTTATAAAGTTAGCATAAATATGCTATAATACTTATGTGAAGAAAATTGTAATTTCTAAACTTTTTTTGTATCGTTACCGATTTATAATTGGTTATGTTGTTTTGGGTTTGGCATTTATTAGTTTGCTCTTTGGCTTGCCGATGATTGCGCAAACTGGTTTGTCTAATGCCGAAATCGAGTCTGCTACTGGCTCTTATTATCTTGGCAAAAATGGCATTTTGAACGGCGATTTAGTAGATTTGCCTTATCGAGTTTTGCAAAAGTTCTCGATTTTGTTTTTCGGGTTGTCGCCATACGCAGTTAAATTGCCAAGCATTGTGATTGGGTTATTTTTGGGGTTGTTCTTGATTTTGCTCTTAAACCGTTGGTTTAAAAACAACGTTTCACTACTGGCCTCTTGCTTGATTATTTTATCCACGCCGTTTTTGTTTTTGGCTGGTTCTGGCACACCGCTCATTATGCTGGTTTTTTGGCCGACTTTGCTCTTGTGGCTTGGCTCCAAAATTCAAGGTGAAAAACGCCCGAAACCTTTATATAGTTTTATCTTCGCCATCGCAATGCTTCTTTCGATTTTTACACCATACATGATATATTTTGCGATATTCTGCGTAATCTTCGTATTGGTACAACCGCATCTTAGGTTCATTTTAAAGCATTTGCCAAAAATTCCACTTATCTTGGTGATTTTACTGATTTTGGGCGGCTTTTCGACCTTGGGTATTAGCATTTATAACCACCCTGATACCATTATGAAGTTATTGTTTGCGGCCGATTTCCAAATAGGAGATTTCTTTAGCAACATTCTGACCGGCTTATCTATGTTGTTCTCGTGGCACGGCAATCTGGAAGAAACTTTCTTGTCGCCGCTGATTAGTCTACCAATTCTTGCGCTGACCTTAATTGGTTTATGCTCAACTACTAAGGGCTTCTTTGCTTCACGCAACTCAATTGCTTCGATTTTGCTGGTCTTTTGTTTGGTAATTACTGGCTTTAATTCAAACGCCGTGATTTTCTGCATTTTGCCGTTTGCGATTTTGGTAGCGCACGGCACAAAATATCTACTCGAAAAGTGGTACGGGCTATTTCCGGAAAATCCTTACGCGCGTGTTTCGGCTCTCATTCCGCTGACAATTTTGTTTGGTTTAATTATTGTTCCAGCGCTTTCGCAATATGAATATAGCTATCGTTACAATCCAAGCGTGGCCGGCGAATACAACTACAACATTAACGTAATTAGGGAGAATCTCACCAACGAAAAACTTTTGGTAAGCGAAAATTATGACTTTTATAAAATTCTGGAAAATTCGATGGGTATCACCGTCGTGGACGAATTCGAAGATGGCGAAAAAATAGCATTTTTGGGTTTGCCAAGCGAAGTGCCGGCGAATTATCGACTTTCGCGCATAATTACCTCGCCAATGCGCGATAATTCTGATATAATATACCTATATACATATTCTGAAAAAGTGGAAGGAGAATAAAATGGGACAGACAATGGACCAAATGAAAATGATTAACCAATTGCGCAAGGCGCAAAAGGAACTAAAAAACGAGATTGTAGAAGTCGAGGCTGGCGACGGCGCCGTAGTAGTGCAAATTAGCGCCGAGCTTAAAGTTAAAAAAGTTAAAATCGACCCAGAGAGGGTAGATTTGGACGACATCCACGAGCTTGAACGCTGGATTGAAAACTGCATGCGCGATGGCTTTGCCAAAGCACAAGAAATTGCAACCGACAAGATGAAGCCGCTGATGGGCGGGCTTGGCAATCTTGGTCTTGGTGGAATGTAAGATGCTGCCACGCGCGCTAACCAACGCGATAGATTCTCTCTCGCGCTTACCTGGAGTTGGACCTAGAACGGCAGAAAGATACGCTTACTATCTATTTAAATCTAACCCAAAAATTTCAGAGAGTATCGCCGAGTCATTGGAAAATTTACATACTGGCGTCAAAAGTTGTCCGGTAACTTTTGCCTTGATTGATGCTGGCGAGGAAGTTTCACCTTTTTATAGCGACGAAGCGCGCGATAAAAAAACCATCATGGTAGTAGAGGAGCCGCTCGATATTTACGCGATCGAATCTACTAAGGCTTACCACGGCACTTATCATGTGCTGGGCGGTGCGATTTCGCCGATTGACGGGATCACGCCAGAACAGTTACATATTGGCGAGCTAATAAAGCGCGTAAATAATGATGGTGTTAAGGAAGTAATTATTGCTACTAACCCATCTGTAGAGGGTGAATCTACCGCACTTTTGCTTGAAAAAATGCTGCACGAGCAAAATCCTAACCTAAAATTGACTCGCCTAGCGCGCGGACTGCCGCTCGGAGTCGATTTATCTTACGCAGACCAAATTACGCTTTCGACCGCTCTTGAAAATCGCACCGATTTATAATGTAATAGGCGGGTCTTGCCATCATGTCCTAACTCACTGAACGGGTCCTGCCGGACTTTCTTTCCTCCAAAATTTTGCAGACAAAGATTTTGGATCCCCTAAAAGTCCGTCACCCGTTCACTGGAATTTTTGCGACGCCGTCGTTCTCCATTCATAATAACTCTAGCGCCTTAAAGTCCACCTTTGCGAGTTTGGTTTGCGGAAGTTTTTCGATGAAGCGAATTTCGCGTGGAATTTCGTACTTAGCTAAGTTCTTTTTATAGATATTACCGAGTTCTTTCTTGATTACACGCTCTGGGGCGTCTTTTTTGGCTACCACAAATACTACGACTTTTTGACCGCGCAATTCGTCATCTTTGCCTACGACGGCGCAGGCTTCCACTAGTTCGCATTTTTTGGTGATATCCTCGATATTGGCTGGGTAAATATTATAACCGTTTGAAATTATCATGCGTTTTAAGCGTGTTTTAAAATGAAAAATTTGCTTGTTATCTACATAACCAATATCGCCGGTGCGGAGATATTTTAGGCCGCCAACTTCTACGAATGCTTCGTCGGTAGCTTTCTTGTTGTTTAAATATTCTTTCATCACGGCCACGCCGCGCACCACGATTTCGCCATCTTCGCCAATAGGGACTTCTTTATGAGTTTTCGGATTAATAATAATCGCATCGTTGCCGGCCAAAGTATAGCCGATGGCGTCAGGGATGTCGGTATTCGACGGGGTAGACAGGATGAAGCCGCCAGAGGCTTCAGTCAAACCGTAGCCATTCTGAATAACTGCGCGCGAGCCATGCGCAAACATAAAATCATTAATCATGGTTTTAGTAGTGCCGCTCATAATGTCGCCGCCGCAAACCATTACTTTAACATCGCGCAACTCGTCTTGACCGAATTTAATTTTGGTCATATGTTCAAAAACCGTTGGCACGCCAACTATCACATTGACTTTATATTTGGTAAGATAACTTTTGAATTTTTTGGCGTTAAACTGAGGAATTAAAACCGTACGGCTACCAAAATAAAGTGGTAAGTGAATGCAAACACCCAAGCCAAAAGCGTGGAAATTCGGCAAAAAAGCCAAATAGGAATTTTCTGTTCGCACCATTTCTGGGAGTAAATATTTTGCGCCCAGCGCTTGAGCATTAAAATTCAAATTTGACAAAATAATACCTTTGGGTTTACCAGTAGTGCCGCCGGAATACATGATTACGGCGTCGTCTGTAGAATTGACACGCGCGTGCGGATTACCAATAAATTTGCTGGCGCGCGAAAGGAATTTATCCCAAGTCAAAACTTGCTGAGTGTTTTTGATGTGATTTTTACGACCCTTGGTGAGTTTGTAAAGCACGCGCACAATAAAGTCCATCGAACGCGAAGGTGAAACCACAATTACTTGCTCGACTTCGGTGTTTTTTAAAATCGCCTCGACTTTAGGATACGAAACGTCAATACAAAGCATAATTTTTGAATGCGACTGATTTAAATAGTCCTCAATTTCCAACTCGGATGATAACGGATGAACCATGTTGGCTACCGCACCAATTTCATTAACGGCATAAAGCATGTAAATTGCTTCCGGCGTATTAGGCATGCAAATTGTGATATGGTCGCCCTTTTTAGCGTCGAGCATTTTTAGCGCAGAGGCCACACGGTTGATTTTTTTGATCATCTCTTTGTAGGTGACTTCAGTATCAAAATAGCTCAGCGCGACATTGTGCGGCCATTTACACGAAGCCTCATACACAGCATCATATAAGCCGCCTTCAAAATATTCGATTTTTTTAGGCATCTTATCCATGCGCACATATTTGGCGTGCTCAAGTTTCATGTCGATTTTACGCAAAGTATTTTTGATTTTATGATAAAGAAAACTTAAAGGCATAATATATATTATAACACGCCCAATAAAATTGTGGTATAATTAGGCTATGGACAGAAATTTTAAAGTCAGAGTAGTAGTGGGAGTTTTATTGTTCGCAATTGCGATGATATCACTTTATACTTTTGACGGCATGCCATTTAAGATTTTCTTCAGCTTATTCACCTTGGTGGCAGCGGTTGAGTTATTCAGCTTTTTAAAGAGGAAAAATAGCTTTAAGCACCTAATTTTATTGATTATTGAATTAGGGTTTTTGTTATACGGGGCTTTATTTGTCTCGCAAATAGATATTTTTCATTTTTGGTGTGTCATCGTTGGCGTGCCTGGCTACGATATTTTTGCCTATTTGTCTGGCAAAATGTGGGGCGGAAAATTGTCCAAGAGTTCTCGCCCATTCCCAAAGATTTCTAAAAACAAAACTTGGGAAGGTACAATTGTTGGGCTTTTGGTTTCCTTTGTTTTGACAATAACTTTAATGCTAGTTTGGGGCAACTTTAGCACCGATTGGTTCTACTTATTCTGTGGTCCACTAGCCTTGATTGGCGACTTATTAGAAAGCTACATCAAACGCCAATTCAAGGTAAAAGATTCCAATGAAATCGTCATTAAAAATAAATTCTTTGCCAAATTAGAACTTTTAGTGGGCGGCTCTGATGGTCATGGCGGCTATCTAGATAGGTTAGATTCTGTCGCTTTTGCGGCGGCGATTCTTTTGATTTTGACAAATCTTATTTAAGGACTTTTTGATAAGCTTTTTTGAAATAATTAGCACCAGACAAAACCGTAAAAATTAAAGCCAAGTAAAGCAAAACGTTACCAATAATTGTAATTGACATTAAATTGACGATTAAATTAAAAATCAAAACTACTAACGCTAGCATCTGGAAAGTGGTTTTGAGCTTACCAAAAAACGAGGCCGCAACGGTGATACCTTTTTTAGCGAACATCATGCGCAAACCATCCACGGCGAAGTCACGCACTAAAATAATTACAAAAACCCAAACCGGCACCATGCCAAGATAAACCAGCGCCAAAAAAGCCAAATTTACCAGCATTTTGTCGGCTAGTGGGTCCAAAAAAGCGCCCAAATCGGTAACGATGTGACTTTGGCGCGCCCAAATGCCATCAATTTTGTCGGTAATGGCAGCAATAATAAAAATGATTAGTGCTACAATTTGCGCCCAAGTTTCGGGAATTAAAATAAAAATTAGAAAAACGAGCGACAAAATAATGCGCAGAATCGTTAAATAAGTTGGGCCGTTAATTTGGAACTTTTTCATATAACGTCTCTTCTGTGCTCAACCTTCCAGGCGCGAATTTTGGCGAATTTAGCAGCCAAGACGTCGGTTGACCATTTGTCACCCAACATGACGGTATTTTTAGGTGAAGTTTGATATTCCTCCATGGCGTTGACTAGTTTTGAGCGCATTGGTTTTTTAGCCCACCAAACGCATGGAACTTTGAGTGGTTCACAAAATTTTTGCATCATTTTTTTGCGGCCATTATTAGAAATAATGACGATTTTTACGCCAGCTTTGCGGCAATCTTTAATCCATTTGGCAAGTTCGTCGGCCGGCTCCTTTTCGGAGTGTAATCTAAGGGTATTATCTAAATCGCATAGCAATAAGTCGACATTTTCTTTCTGTAATAATTCCGGCGTGACGTCTTCAAACCTTTCAAATTTTTTGTTGGCGTGAAAAATATTCATATTAATATCATATCATAATAATGTTAAGAAGACCATAAAAGACTTTCGATGTGATATAATAAAATTATGTACGAAAAGTTTACTGAATTTTTGAAAGACAAAAAACGAATTTGCGTAATTCAGGCGGAAAATCCAGATGGCGATTCGCTAGGTTCGGCAATTGCACTTGATTATTTGCTTGATGGCAAAGATGTTAGTTTATATTGTCCAGTAAATATCCCTAAATATTTGCACTATTTTAGCGACTGGTCGCGCGTGGAAATTGATTTTGATTTTAATGCGGACGGCTATATTATTGTGGATACGGCGGCCGCGGTTCTATTGTCTAAACTGCTGGACGATGCGGCAATTAAAAATCGTTTGTACTCGGCGCCAGTTTTGGTGATTGACCACCACGAAACTGCGGACGATTTAGATTTCCCGCACGAAAGCATTATAGAGGTGCGTCCGGCTTGCGCGGAGTTAATTTACCGCATCGCCAAAGACCAAAATATCGAAATTATGCAGCCGGCAGCGGAAGCGATTTTTCAAGGAATTTTGTCGGATACATTGGGTTTAACGAGCGCGTCGGTAAATGCCGAAACTTTTGAAATTGCGGCAGATTTAACTAAACTCGGCGCGGTGATTTCCGATTTAGAGGACCATCGTCACGAATTTATGAAAAAGTCGCCACGCATTCTAGATTACAAGGCCGATTTAATTAAGCGCATCGAGTATTCCTTGGATGGCGAGCTCGCAACGGTCCACATCCCGTGGGACGAGATTCGCGAATACTCCGACGAATATAACCCAAACGTGCTAATTCTAGAGGAAATGCGTTTGGTGGAGGGCGTTAAAGTGGCTGTGGCGATTAAAACTTATCCAGATGGTAAAGTAACTGGCAAAATTCGCACCGCAACTGGCGCGCCAATTGCCGAAAAAGTGGCGGGCTATTTTGGTGGCGGCGGGCATCCGCAGGCGGCTGGCTTCCGCACCTACGACACCACCTACGAAGAAGTCTTGCAAGATTTAGTAAAAATTGTGCCGGAATTTTTAGCAGAGGAAGGCCAAGATGCTTAGAATTTATAATACCGCCAGCCGTAAAGTCGAAACTTTCAAACCTTTGGGTGACGAGGTTAAAATTTACACTTGTGGTCCGACGGTTTATAGTTTTGCACATATCGGCAATTTTGCCTCGTTTATTTACTGGGACTTGCTGGTGCGCACGCTTAAAATGGACGGTTATAAAGTTAAGCGAGTTTTGAATTTTACCGATGTGGGGCACTTAACTTCGGACGGCGACGAAGGCGAGGATAAGCTAGAAAAGGGCGCCGCGCGCGAGGGCAAGAGTGCGTTTGAGGTCGCCGAATTTTACGAGCAGGCGTTTATGCGCGATTTTCAAGCCTTAAATTTGAGTGAGCCGCAAGTTTTGGCGCGTGCCACCGATTATATTACGGAAGATATCCAGGCGGTCGATAAAATGACCGAAAATGGTTTCACCTACGAAACTCGCGATGGTGTATATTTTGACACTAGCAAGTTTGCAGACTACGCCAAATTTGCGCGGCTAGATTTAGAGGGTCTAAAGGCTGGCGCGCGCGTAGACTTTAACAGCGAAAAGCGTAACCCATCCGACTTCGCGGTGTGGAAATTTATCCAGCCGGGCGAAAAGCACGCCATGCGTTGGGATTATTTAGGCAAGCCGGGCTACCCGGGTTGGCATTTGGAATGTTCCACAATTATTCACCGAGAATTAGGCGAGCCGATCGATATTCACACCGGCGGCATCGACCATATTCCAGTGCATCACACCAATGAAATCGCGCAGACTTTCGCAATGGCTGGCAAAGAACTTTCGCGCTATTGGCTGCACTGCGATTTTATTACGGTTGAGGGCGAGAAAATTTCCAAATCTTTGGGCAATGTTTATAATTTGGCAGATTTGAGCGAGCGTGATTTTTCGCCACTAGATTACAAAATGTGGATTTTGTCTGGGCATTTTCAGGGCACGCGCAATTTTACTTTCGAGGCTCTGACGGCAGCCAAGGCTCGCCGACTAAACTGGCGCAATAAAATCGCACTTTGTTACCAAGGTTTTGAGCCGGCTAAAAACTCAGAGAATTTCACTCAAATTTTGGCGGCGGTAAATAATAATTTAAACTCACCGGAGGCTTTCGCCATAATTGATAGTTTGGAATTGAGTTTGGATGATTGGCAAAAAGTCGATGAATTGTTTGGACTAAAGTTAATGGCAGATTCGCCAAACCTAAATAGCGAACTGGGCGAGAAAATTCGCGAACGCAAAGAAGCCAGAGCGGCAAAAGATTTCACCAAGTCCGATGCAATTAGGGACGAGCTGCTCACGCGCGGCGTGGTTTTAAATGATACCAAAAATGGCACAATTTGGGAGTATGATAAATAATATATGGCAAAGGATGGGCAAAAAAATTTGAACAGCAAAGGGGAAGATTTTAAATGCTTGGTTTATCGCCAGCCAGATAAACAGGATATAGAGATTAGGGCATTAATGAAAGACGAGTCGGTCTGGCTGTCACGCAAAAGCATGGCGGAATTATTCGGCTGCTCGGTAGATAATATCGCTCTGCATCTAAAAAACATCTTCAAAATTGGCGAGCTAGAGGAGAAATCAGTTACCGAGAAAATCTCGGCAACTGCTAGCGATGGCAAAAAATATCAAACCTATTTTTATAATTTGGATGCGATTATCTCTGTTGGCTACCGTGTAAATTCTAAAAAAGCTACCGAGTTTAGAATTTGGGCAACGCAAATTTTAAAGGAATATTTGGTGCGTGGTATGGCGATAGACCAAAAACGCATGCAGCGCGATATGGAATATGCGCGCTTGCTTGAACGGGCCGAAAAGTTACGCGTAACCGAGCAAGAGCTAAGAACCCAAATCGCCAACATCGCCAGGGAATACAAAGCCGCACGCAAAAACGCCGGTCAAATTTCGCAAGAATTCAGGGAGTCATTTGACGGCGGGGTAAATTATGGTACAATTTTACAAAAGTCCATAGACGAGGCTTGGTGGGAAAAACTCGGCGGTATAGTGACGGAATTTTTTGAACACCTGGACAATTTAACTAGCGACGGCACCGAGCTTTACGATTATATCGAAAATTTAGTAAACGAAACGCCGTTCCGCCCGTTAATCAGCGACTTTGTAAGCGACACTAAACGCATTACTCAAACAGCCGGCAAACATGTTCGCAAAATTGGCAAATAATAGTTATGCTTTTGACGATACAATTTCCGCGACTTTGGCGCTCTCCTGCGTAATGATCAGTAACACGACGGTAGCTCATACGGTCTCTTTCTCTGGCACATCCACTGCTTCGGCAACCTATCAAATTTACTCCTCGGGCACGCAGGCGGCTGGTTCTTAGCTTTATGCCCAGTTCTAGCCTGCTGGATCTCACCATGAATACCCTATGACTGTCATCCCAAGCGCAGTCGAGAAATCTTAATAATAGCGGTTTAGGAATTTGATTTTGTAGTCTTGAAAATCACCGTTAAGTAGGGAATTGCGGATATTGTCGGTAAGTTTCACTATGAAATGTTCGTTATGAATACTCGCCAAAACCTTAGCAGTAATCTCATTGGTTTTAAACAAGTGGTGCAAGTAGGCCTTGGTATAGTTTTTACAGCATTCACAGTCGCAGCCGTCCATCACCGGTGTAAAATCGTGTTTATGTTTGGCGTTGTTAATATTAATGCGGCCATCCAATGTATAAAGTGCGCCGTTGCGCGCCATGCGCGTAGGGCCGACACAGTCAAAAGTATCGCAGCCAAACTCCACGCCTACAAAAATATCAATCGGCTCCTGCCCCATGCCAAGTAAATGGCGCGGCTTGTTTTCTGGCAAAATTTGGTTGACGGTTTTTAGAACTTCGTCCATATTTTCGGCGGTAAAAACACCGCCGATGCCAAAACCGTCCACGTTTTTACTGGCGGCATACTTGGCGGACTCGGTGCGCAAGTCGCTAAACTTGCCACCTTGGACTACGGCGTATAAATATTGTTCTGGCTGGTTATTTTTTACAGCGTTCTTTGCGAGTTTTTCGTGTTCATTTACGCAGCGGTCCAGCCAGGTGTGAGTGCGCTGCATGGCAGTTTCCATATCATGGCGAGATTCCGACTTGGCCAAATGGTCAAACGCCATGTGGATGTCGGCGCCGATTCGCCATTGCGCCTGCATAGAACTTTCTGGCGTCATGACGAGCTTGTCACCGTTTAAATACGAGCGAAATTCAACGCCCTTTTCGGTGATTTTGAGTTTATTTTTGGAATTTAGGCTACTTTTTCTGGCGGTGTCATCGGTAAAATCTTGGCCGAGTGAAAAAATCTGAAACCCTCCGGAATCGGTAAAAGTCGGGCCGTGCCAACTGGAAAATTCTGCCAAGCCGCCAGCCTCTTTAATTAATTCCGTACCTGGCGCCAAAAGTAAATGATATGTGTTGGCTAAAATTGCCTGCGAGCCAAGGTTTTTCATTTCCTTCATCGTGAGCGCCTTGACCGTGGCACGCGTGGCAGCGCCAACAAAAGCTGGCGTGTGAATATCGCCATGCGGCGTGTGAACAGTGCCGACGCGCGCTAGACCTTCGCGCTTTTTAATATCAAATTTTAGCATATGAACATTGAATCTCCGTAGCTTAGGAAGTTATATTTAGACTGGACGGCGTGGTTGTAGGCGTTTTTTAGATGGCTCCAACCGGCAAAGGCCGAAGCCAACATGAGCACGGTAGATTTGGGCGCGTGGAAATTGGTCAAAAGCGCATCGATAGTGGTAAATTCGAAACCTGGGTAGATGAAAATGTCGTCCTCGCCGGAAGTTTTGCCGGTTTTACCGTAAAATTCCAGCGTGCGCGCCACGGTAGTGCCAAGGGCGACGACTCTTTTTTGGGATTTTTTGGCGGTTTCGATGGCGGCGATGGTGTCCTCCGGAATCATAAACCATTCGGAGTGCATTTTGTGGTCTTCGATTTTGTCGGAACGGATGGGGAGGAATGTGCCTAGGCCCACATGCAAGGTTAGGTGTTTGATGATGATGCCTTTTTGCTGGAGTTTTTCTAGGAGTTCACTAGTCATATTGAGGCTGGCAGTCGGTGCGGCGGCCGAGCCCATGTTTTTGGCCCAAACGGTTTGATAACGCTTTTTGTCGGACTCGCTAGCGTCGCGATGAAGGTATGGCGGCAAAGGAACTGAGCCGTAATTTTCGGTCAAAATGTTTAGGTCGGTTTGCGATTCGACTTCGGCGATGCCGTCACCCAAAATCTGTTTGATTTTGACAGTTTCGTTATCGGAATTTTTAACTTTCAAGATGTCGCCGTCGTGCAACTTACCGCGATACATGACTTTTTGTGGTTCGTTGCCGTGTTTTTCTAGTACCACCAATTCGCGTGAGCGGCCGTCCGGCAATTCGCAAAACAGGCGCGACTGCATGACGCGCGTATCATTCAAAATCAAGACATCGCCAGGGTTCAAAAAGTCTGCCAAGTCACGATAAAAAGAATCCTTGATTTCGCCGGTTTCTTTATTTAGAACTAACAGGCGCGTAGAGCCGCGCTCCTCGGGCGGAAATTTGGCAATTCTTTCCTCTGGTAAGTCGTAATTATAATCAGATACAAGCATTTTTATATTATATCATTTTTTAAGGTCTTTGGCAATTTGTTTAGCGTAGCGGTCTTCCTCGGAGAAGATACAGCCGCAGTATTTTTGCGTGTATAGGCCGGCTTCGCGGGCTTTGGCTTGGCCTTCGCGGAAGCCTACGCGGAAATCGCGGTATAAAAATTCCACGCCGGAAAGTCGTGCGAATTCTTCGCCAACGTTTTTTAGTTCTTCGTGCTTTTGATATGGCGAAACTAAAAGCGTGGTCGTAAAGGCATCAAAACCATTTTTGGCGGCGTAGCGCGTAGTCTCGCCTAGACGCTTAGGGTAGCAATAATTGACACAACGATTTGGAATATCCGAAACTACGTTTTTGCAGAATTCGTCTAGGCCATAATTTTCTATCACAACCAACTCCACGCCGACTTTTTTGGCGTATTCTTTTAGGCAATCGCGGCGAGCTTTGTATTCCGTATATGGATGAATATTGGGATTGAACCAAAAAAGCGTCGGCTCGATACCTTCGGCGCGCAAAGCCTCAATACAATAAACGCTGCACGGTGCGCAGCAAGTGTGCATCAATAATTCCATTTACATAATTATATCATTTGTGGTAAAATAAATCTATAAAGGAGGCTTATGTCTAAAATTATCGAGACAGATTTAAGGACTTTTATTAAATTCTGGCTGGTGCCACTGGGCATTGTGGCGGCGATATTTTTGATTTTCAAAGCTTCTACTGGGCTTGTTATTATTGGCCTTTCGGTTTTTTTGGCTTTAGCGTTGCGCCCATTGGTGCGGATGGTAGATTCGTTTTTTGCCAAATGTTTTGGTCGCAATAAAGAGCATAAAACCCTGTCGGCGGTTTTCGCATATTTAATTGTGGTGCTGGTGATGGGCGCAATTTTTGCCGTAATCGGGCCAGTAGTAGTCAACGAAACTGCCAAGTTTGTCAATAATTTTCCAACCACTTTTGAAGAAACTTTTGGCGGCTGGGAAGGCATAAATAATATTGGTAGGTCAATCGGCATCGATAATTTACAAAGTGAATTGAGTGAAAGCGTCACTAATGTTTCTAGCGGTCTTTTGGGAATTTTAAGCACAAATATAATTTCTAGCATCGGTGGCGTAGCTAACGCCATTATGAAGGTGATTTTGGTTTTAATACTTACGCTGTTGTTCCTGCTCGACGGTTCCAAAATTGTCGACAAAATTTACAAAGGTGTTGACGCTAAAAAGGAGCACCCTAAAACCACCGCGGCAATTCGCAACACCATTGCTAAAATGGCAAATGTGGCATCGATCTATGTCTCTAGGCAAATCGTAGCGGCGCTATTAGACGGCTGCGCTTCGTCGATAATCGTTTTGGTTTTATCCCTGATTTTTGGCTTTGACCCAAGTTTGTCCATACCAATGGGTATGATTACTATGATTTTCTATCTGATCCCGATGTTTGGCCAGTTTATTGGTGGTACTATCGTCACGATGTTGTTGCTATTTTCTAACCCCGTCGCCGCCTTGGCTTTTGCCATAGTATATATTATTTATACACAGCTCGAAAATAACATCATCGTGCCAAAGATTCAGGGAGATGCTTATCGATTAATGCCGGTGACGATTCTGTGCGCAATTGTTATTGGCATGTATATGCTTGGTTTGATCGGCGCAATTATCGCGATTCCAATTGCTGGCTGTATTAGAATTTTAATCGACGAATATCCGAAAATTAAATTAGCGAAAGAGCAGGATGGGACAGTCCGCCAAAAATAAAAAACCAAAATCGTGGCGTAAAGTTGTATTTACTGTACTTTTTATTTTGCTAAATATTGCAGTAATTGCAATCACGGCGGCTTCCGAATTTGGCAACTCGGAAAACGCAGCCAAACTTTCCGAAGTCACAATCGACTGGTGGTTTTTGATCCCGGCAGCGCTTTGTTTTATAGTGGGAATTACCGTAGATATTTATAAGTATGTCCTGATGGTTCGCTCGGCCGGCAAGTCGAAGGTGCAAAAGTCCGAAGTTTGGAAAACTGCGCGTCGCACTGTGCTTTTGGGTAAATATTACGACAACATCACGCCTGGCTCGATTGGTGGTCAACCTTTCCAGATTTACTATATGCACAAGCATAGCAAAGTGGATGAGGGAATGGCAACATCAATTCCGCTAGTGGGAATGATTACCACGCAAATTGGTTTTTTGATTTTGGCGTTTTTCTCGTTCACACTTGGAGCACCGCTTATCGATAATGCGCCACTCTTGATGATGGCACTGTTTGGGCTTTTGTTTTATGCCTTTTGGCCGATTTTGGTTTTTGGTACAACTTTTTTTCCAAAAATCACCACAAAGGTAGTTAAATTTATTGCTAAAATGGGAGTTAAATGCCGCATTCTAAAGGACGAGGCGCAAGCTCTAGAAAAAGTCGAAAACGGCGTCAAGGGTTACACTAAAAGTGTCAAAAATATTTTAAAGACCAAAGGGTTGTTTTTAAAGGCGATTTTGATTGCCGTGACTTTTCAATTTTTAATTATGTCGATTCCGTGGTTTGTACTGACGGCCTTTGGTGGCAATATGGATTTTATAACTTGCTTCGTCGCTACCATGGCGGTAACTAGCGCGGTTTACTTTATCCCTACACCTGGCAATGCTGGCGCAGCTGAAGGAACTTTTTATGTGGTGTTCTCAGCTCTGTCTTCTGGCTATGTTTTTTGGGCAATGCTGACTTGGCGATTTTTCTCATACTATATTTATATTATTATGGGTCCAATTACCTACCTCAAAATGCATTTCGAAAACAAGCGAAAAAAGCCTGTTAAATAACTATAATACTTTTCTGCGACATAATAAGCTCTTAAATTCGCTATTGGTGAAAATTTCAAAAAATAATCTGATGGAAGCCTTCCGGTATTACAGTACCGGCTTTCCATCACTATTTTTTAAAATTTTCAGCCTTTTTAAAGCGAATTTAAGAGCTTATTATGCCGGGTTACCCTTTATTGTTTTTTTACCAAATAATTTCCTTTAAATTATTTTTTTTCAAAAATTCGTTCGCCTTTGAAAAATGATGCTGATTGAAAAATCCGTTATGCGCGGAGAGTGGGGAGGGGTGGGCAGATTCCAGAATTAAGTGTTTTTTGCTATCGATGAGCGATTTTTTATTGCGCGCATCGCGTCCCCACAAAATAAAAACCAAGTGCGGGCGAGTTTGATTTAGATATTCAATAGTGGCAGTTGTAAAAGTTTCCCAACCACGCCCGCGATGCGAGCCGGCCTTGTGTGCCTCGACAGTCAAAACCGCATTTAAAAGTAGCACTCCTTGCGTTTGCCATTTTCTTAAATTTCCAGATGGGCGTTTTTCGCCGTTTTCTAGTCTGGCGAATTTACAAACACTTTCGCGCCCTAAATCATTTTCGATTTCTTTATAGATATTTCTCAAAGACGGCGGCACCGGCTCGGTAGACGGCACGGAAAACGCCAAACCCTCAGCGGTTCCTGGTGTGTGGTATGGGTCTTGGCCCAAAATTACAACTTTAACGTTTCGTAAATCAGTGGTAAAAGCGCGAAAAACATCAGTTTTCTTAGGAAAAATGATTTTATTTTGATATTCTTGAGTCAGAAATTCCGATAGTTCTTTAAAATACGGTTTGTTAAATTCCGCGTCTAAAAACTCCTTCCAACTTTCATGCATATCCATATTATACATGATATAATCAAAATATGTATATTGTGATTGAGGGGCAGGATGGAACCGGCAAATCTACGCAGGCCAAAATGCTACTAGATTTTTATAAAAAACAAGGGCGCGAGGCAATAATGCTCGAGGAGCCGGATGGCGATTTGCCGCAAGCGCATGATTTGCACGATATGATTTTGGCGCGCGGATACGATTTGGAACCGCTTACCAATGTGTTGCTTTTTACCGCGGCGCGCGTGGAACTTTGGCGCAAATTAGCAGAGCCGGTTTTAAGGCGTGGTGGCGTAGTGATTTCGGCACGAAATTATTGGTCTACTTTAGCTTATCAAGGCTATGGCGAAGGTGTTTCGCGTAGTAAAATTATTAGAATTACCAAAGATTTGCTACCGGAAAAATATTTTAAGCCGGATTTTGGATTTATTTTGACAGTGCCGGACGCAGTTCGCTTAGAACGCCAGGGCGTACGCGGCAAAGAAAAAGAGACTTTTGAAATTAAGCCGGACGATTTTCAACAAAAGGTTAATGCGGCTTATCCTAAAATCGCTAAGGAATTTAATCTACATTTAATTGATGCTAGCGGTTCTATTGAAGAGATTTTCGCCACAATCCAAGACATTATAAAGTCATCAGACTGAACGGGTCCTGCCGGACTTTCTTCCCCCAAAATTTTGCAAGCAAAGATTTTGGGGATCCACGATATATTAGACTTCCGAATTGCTTGCGGGAAATATTCGGAGGTGCATGGGGAAGCGGCGAGGAAGATATTGATGGAAAATAGTAGGGAGCTAGTAGGTGAGAAATAGCTTTGTTTTATTCCAATTTTTTATTTGGAAAAATAATCATTAGTGGATCGTTTTGGCGTTTTCCAGAATAAACCTGAGCTCGTTCCAACATAGTCGGCGTGTAAACCATGATTGCGTTTGGTTTGTGTTGACGTAAAAAACTGCCAACAATTGCTTCACTCGAAGCAATAATTTTTGACCGTTCAATTATCTGCTGTTCAGACCATCCAAAAAGTTCATAAAATTTTCCACCACGTTCAATGATGCGATTTAGAACTATTTCCGGTATTGGTAGGGGATTGACGGTAACACCTTCGTAGCCGACAATATCCATCAATTCTGGAAAGACTTCGCTTAGTAAGTAAAAATTTACATCCTTCGGTACGTAAGATTTTGCATTTTCGATGTTAATGTGTAAATCTTTCAGCATATGTATTGTTTTTTGAGGCTGTTCAAGAGCAACATCAAAAAAGATTACCTCCGGACGTTCACACTTAAACCCTAACTCGACTGTTTTTTCATAAATTTGAATTAAAGCGCGTATACCGTTTTTAGTGGTATTGCCAACATCGTCAGTGCGAAAACCGGCCTTACCTGTACCTTTGATATAAGATGGGCATAGTAATGAATAAAACTGGATTGGTTGCTTTGACAAAAGGGTATGACAAATTTTTTCATTGACTTTTTTATTACGCCAACCTACGATTTCAATGGTCTGCAAAAATCTAAACCACCTCAAAACATCCAAATTGAAGTTTGAAAGTTTTGCAATATGTTTTAATTCATTAAAATGTTCGGGAATAATTTTTTCGCCCTGCAAAAAATCATTCAAACGTTGATTATAATTCATCCTCAACCTCTGGCATCTTAGCATTAAAAGTTACATGGCTAAGTTGTTTTACACCTTGTCTTTGGCAAAGTTCACGGTATTTATCATCCCAAGAAAGCCGAAAAGCATCTTCTAGTTTTAGACCAATTTTTTGTGTCCAAAAAGCAACTACATCCGTAGGGTGTTTGGTAGATTTTTTGGCTTCAATCTCAAGAGCAACGCCAAAAGGATATTCGTCAACAGCAATCTCAACATCTTGGTTTTCAAAAATCGTTCGATAGCGTTCATAGCTTTCGACCTTTCGTAAATGAAGCACATTTTCGATAAGGAAATTGACATCTTCGATTTCTTCAGGAAGAACCGTCAATTCGATTTCTTCTTCCGCATTAACTGTAGATTTAGTAGTTTCAGGAAGGCGTCGTTTCCAGCTAATTTTACAATGTAAGTTATCTTGCGCTTTAGTTTCGCGCAGGCGAAGACGACCATCTACAGATTTTTGATAAAAACTGAATTTTTTACACGGATGTTCGTATTGAATAGTTCGTTCAAAAGCGCGACCTGGAGAACTTAACTCTTTAAGTGAATTAATCTTTTCTAAAATTTTAGCTAGTTTCTTAGTTGGAAAGTAAAAACGCACTTCATGTTCCATTAGTTTTCTCCATTTAATAATCTATAAATTTCGAGTTCTTCCTCGATGGCGATATTTGTATCGGCAAACCGTAAATTGAACTTCGTAAAATTTTCATCTTCGTAGTCTACATTAGAAACAACTTCATTTAATGGATTTCTTTTTATCGCAATAGAAAGATTATGAACAAAGTCACGAATATTTTCTTTGTCGCCATAAATATCCATAATGCGATTTTCTAGATTCGGTATCTTCTTAATGTAAATGTTTATGCCTGGGACTTGTTTTTCAGAAACCATAGTAATCATTTCGACTTTTTTAACATAGTTATATGTATTACTCTCAAAGAAAGATCGAA
>CAZEYN010000004.1:21301-34270 GCA_964516075.1 uncultured Candidatus Saccharibacteria bacterium
TTTTGAGAGACTAATTTCGTCTTGAATAATTTGACGCCCGTCGTCGCTGAAAGTTTTTTGTTCGACATGGACCTGATTTTTCATAAAAATCCCATCGTTATTTACAGTCTCAAGAATTTTGCTAGTGCGAATTCTTACTGAACGATTGTCGTTCTTACCTTCAAAATAATAAAGTTTTTCAAGAGAAATTCTATCAAAAATATTGAAGCCGTACATCTTTTTTAAGGCTTTAAAAACGCTACTATTAACCTTGCAAGAGAAATTGTTTTGCACTTTAATCAATGCATTATCAACTATATAGCGTTTCTTTTCACCGCAGATAATTTTTTCGTAAGCCTCAAGAAAACGAGCTTTGATTTTCTTCGGCAGGTCATAACCCTTGTCATTACGGATTTTATCAACAATACTCACAATCGTTGATAAAGATCTGCCGTTGTAACGTCGTGACTCAATTAACTCAATAGCAGCTAGAATGGTTTCGTTATTAAAATTGTGCGTATTATTGAGGATTTTAACTAAGAATTCGGAAAGATTATTCTCATTCACTTGACAATCTTGGTAATCACTAAATTTGCAGACATCCAGCTTAATTGATTTTAATGAATTGAGTTTTTTGCTATTTTCTGATAAAAGAATAAAACGATGTTTTTCGAGACGCAAATCAGTTAAAATGGTCTTAATTAAAGCGTATTGGCGTGCGTCAGAAAACTGTTGGTTGCCGATAAGAATTTTTTGAGCTTCATCGCGGTTTTTTTCACCGACAAATTTTCCATTTTGGTTATGACCAGAAACTTGTAATTCTAGTTCAGCTAATTTGTAGTGAAGCCCCCAACCTTGTCCTTCTTGCGGCAAATGAATAAAAATACCGCTACCATGTTCTACAATTGAATGAATAGCAGCCAGTCTTTGTTTTTCGCAATCACAATGGGAGTCACCATAGACTCCAAGTAGACACTCACTTTGGATACGAAGTAGAATCTCTTGTTTTTTGCCGTAAAGACTTTCCGTTAAATTAAAAAAATCCATCGACTCATGCGATGTTTTTTCTTCAAGTTTTTCCGATTTTAAGATTATTAAAACATTTTCTCCAGTAAGACCGAAACGCTCAACTTCATCTTTTGAGGCTTTATAGCAAATTGATAGAACCGGTCCACCAAATAAGCTATTATATTGTTGAATATAAAACGTATACTTTTGGTTCACGTTAAAATCTTCTCCTTATAGTTGTGGTGGAGCTGATTGGTTTTTTCACCAATTTCTATCGCTAAGCGAGCGTTTTAAATACATATAACTACAGCCCCATTGCTATAACGATATCATCTATTGCGATTAATGTCAACTTTGTATATTTTTCGTAGCCTTTGATCTCTATTTTTTTTTTGCGGTATTATTGGATCTTTAGAACACATTTTGCGAGTTCTAAAATGACCAATTGACTTCTAAAGCATGATGGAAGGATGCTGCTTTGTCTCATTCGTGCTTCTGGTTCAAGAATCCGTTTCGTAGACAGCAATAAAAAAGATGGCCTAAAGTCATTTTTTGTTGGCTCCCCCGAAAGTCCGTCACCCGTTCACTGGAATCTTTACGACTCATTTATGTCGCTTTTTCCGTTCGTCGGAATCTTTTAGACCCATTTAATCAGTCTTTGGTATTCCTCAGAATCTTTGGGATAGGAATCCAAAATATCTTCGATATATGTTTTACCGTTGGACAAATTCAATGTTTTAACTTCTGGCATGGCGGAAAGCAGGCGCACTGCGGCTTCGTCGGTTTCGATGTTGGTCATGGATTTTTTGGTGTCGGTGGAATAGGAATGAACGCGCAATTCTTTATATACGAAGCGTTTGATACCGGCCTGCAAACAATGCTTTAGGCAGTTTTCGCAAGTAGCGACGCGATTGTAAAGAGTGCAGCCAGCAACATCTTGATAGGCGAAAATCAAGGCGTTCATTTCGGAATGCACAGCAAAATAATATTTCATCGGGCGCTCGCTCAAAGTCATTTTAGATTCATCGGCGCCTTGGACCATGCCATTATAACCAAGCGACACTACGCGTTTATTTTTATCAACAATCACGCAGCCCATTTTGGATGAAGGGTCTTTACTTTTTTCGGCCACAGTTTCGGCGATTCTCATAAAATACTCATCCCACTCGCGTTGTTTTTTATCCATATTTTCTCCCATTTTTCTCTATTATAGCATAAAAATTTTTGAGGGGGTTGTATTTTTGAGCGGACTATGATTAAAATGTCGAAAATTAAAAAGGAGTAAAATGCGAGGAAATTTTTTAACAAAACGGCGATTTAAAAAATTGCCAAAATTAAGTGCCAAAAAACTAAAATATTTTGGTTTGGCGACTTTATTGATTTTAGGAACAGCCGGCTCACCAATTTTAGCTATTAAAAACACGACGGCCGAAAGTTGCCCAGATTTAAAAATCATTTTTGCGCGTGGTTCAGGCGGGACTCGTTGGGTCGACGATAATTACCAAACTTTTAAAACCACTATCGAAGAAAAACTTGCCACGACTAGTATCGATCATGAGTTTTTAGATTTAGACTATCCAGATGTAGCAATTGGGCTAGACCATATTGAAACTTCTTTGGGCGCATTGGTGGGCGGCGGTGATTCTTATACTTTTGGTGAAAGTGTAGATGCTGGTGTCGCAGAACTAATGAGAATCGTAAATAATTCCGGCTGCAAAAATACGCGCTATGTTTTGGGCGGATATTCACAGGGTGCGATGGTGGTTTCAAAATCTTTGGGCAGCCTAAATTCCGAACGAATAATTTATGCGGCGACTTTTGGTGACCCTAAAATTTATTTGCCAGAGGGCAAGGGAATTATCCCAGCGGCTTGCTCCGGGCAAAATCTTTCAGATTACCGCGCTTACGTGCCAGATTGCCAAGCCTACAAAGGCTTGCTTGGCGCTTATATTCCATACGAACCGGCAGCATACGAGGGTAAACTCGGCACTTGGTGCAATAAAAATGATATTTTTTGTAGTTCAGGACTGAGTGTCAGCGACCATCTTCATTACATGGCGGACGACTTATACGAAGATGCTTCGCGCGTGATTTTTGACAAAGTTACCGAGGCGTTTAACATAGAAAACAATTTAACTTCACCGCACGATACGGCTATTTTGATTGATTCGACCGGTTCAATGGAATCGATGATTGAGAAATACAAAGACGAAGCCTATCGTTTGGCCAAAGAAACTCTAGATTCTGGTGGACGCGTGGCATTGTATGATTATCGCGATTTAAAAGACCCTTACCAACCGGTAAAACATTGTGATTTTTCGACTTGTACCCTGGAAGTTTTTGAAAGCGAACTGGCAAAAATTCAAGCCAACAATGGCGGCGACACGCCGGAATCGCTGCTTTCAGCATCATTCCACGTGATGAAAGACTTAAAATGGAACTATGGTTCAACTAAATCTTTAGTGGTTTTGACGGATGCTGATTTTCTCTCGCCGGATCGCGATGGTATAACCTATGATGAGGTGGTAAAGTTAAGCAAACAAATCGACCCAGTGAATTTTTACATTATCACAAAGTCGAGCTACGCAAGTACTTATCAAAATCTAGCCAATGACACCGACGGAAAGGTGGTGACGAATTTTGATGAGTTAAGCCTGCTAACCGACTACATCATGGAACGTTACGACAGTTTGCCAAAAGTAGAAGAAAATGAAAATCCTGAGGTAAAGCCGACTTTGGAAATCACAAATACTGAACAAGTGGATGAAAATAGCATAAAAATTAATTTTACGACCGACGGCGTAAAAACTATGATAATTCTAAATGATGTGATTTTGGGTACTACAGCCGAAGCCGAAATTACTTTAACCGATTTAAATTTGAACCAAGAGAACACTCTGATTTTGGTACCGATGAGCGAAACTTCACACGGCGAAAGCGCTAGTATAACTTTTGACGTCACCGGTTATGGTAATTTAGATTTTACCAGCCATTCAGAAATTAATGAACAAACTTTAACAATTCCTAAATCTCCGAAGGCAGGTAGGCAGTAAAACTTATCACACTGAATGGGTCCTGCCGTCATATTAAATAACGCTTATTATGCCGGGTTACCCATTGTTGTTAAATATTCGAGCTATTTTTTGGCGACAGGACCCGTCTCCGAAATAATTATTCAACAGCGCCTGAAATAGCATGCCATGCTGGACTTTTGGGGTAAATTATGTTAGAATTACATCTATGACTTTGAATAAAAACTTAATTCGTAACGTGGCGATTATCGCACACGTAGATCACGGCAAAACTACCTTGGTGGATGGGCTTTTGAAGCAGTCCCATACTTTCCGTGACAACCAGGCCGAGATGAATCAAACTTTAATTATGGATTCGATGGACCAGGAGCACGAGCGTGGCATTACGATTACCGCCAAGCAAACTTGCGTCTATTACGACGGCTATAAAATCAACATTATTGACACCCCTGGGCACGCAGATTTCTCTGGCGAGGTCGAGCGCACGCTCAACATGGCGGACGGCGTTTTTCTAATTGTGGATGCACAAGAGGGTCCGATGCCGCAAACCAAATTTGTGCTAAAGAAAGCCTTAGAGCTCAATTTAAAGCCAGTGGTAATTATCAATAAAATTGACAAACCAGCCGCGCGCATTAAAGAGGTAGAAAGCGAAATCGAAAGCCTATTTTTGGAACTTGCTACCGATGAATCGCAGCTATTTTACCCAGTTTATTATGCCATCGCGCGTGAAGGCAAAGCTGGCAAAACTACCGATTTAGACGATGATTTGCACGTAATTTTCGAATCAATTATCAACGATATTCCAGCGCCAAAAATCGACGAAAACGAGGGCGCCGGTGCACAACTTTTGGTTTCGGCACTAGCGGCTGATAATTATTTGGGCAAATACTGTATCGGCAAAATCTTCCGCGGTCGCTTGAAGAAGGGTCAATCTATTAAAATCATGAAAACAGATTGCGAAAAATCTGGCAAAATCGACCAACTTTTCGTTTATAAAGGTCTGGCCAAGGAGCCGGTCGAGGAGGCTATTGCTGGCGATATCGTAGCATTAACAGGGGTAGCAGAGGCCAATATTGGCGAAACTATCGCTACTGGTGATAACCCAGAAGCCCTACCGACTATCGAGCTCGAGGCGCCAACTTTGTCGATTTATATCGGGCCAAACACCTCGCCGTTAAAGGGTCGCGAGGGTGAATTTACTACTTCTAGGCAAATCGCCGAAAGATTAGAAAAAGAGTTAGAAACCGATATCGCGCTCAAAATTAAGCCAGATGGTTTAGGTTATAAAGTTTCTGGGCGCGGGGAGTTACATCTGTCGGTGTTAATTGAAACTATGCGCCGTGAAGGCTACGAACTTGAAGCCGGCCGCCCAGAGGTAGTTTACAAAGAAATCGACGGCAAAAAGTGCGAGCCAATCGAGGAGCTCACTATAGAGGTAGCACCGGGATTCGTGGGCGCAGTCAGCCAAGAGTTAGGTATCCGTAAAGCCGAGCTCAAATCTCAAGAGCTCACCACCTCTAATATCACGCGTTTTGTCTACCAAATTTCCACTGCCGCGCTAATTGGTCTCCGGAATAATTTGCTTACCGCTACCAAAGGCACGGTTTTAATGTCTAGCATCCCATCTGGCTACCAGCCAACTGATGGTAAATACAAGCCGGAACGTAATGGCGCGCTAATTTCGTTCGAAGATGGCGTTTCTACGGCTTATGCGCTAGATACGGCACAGGCACGCGGAATTTTGTATATTCCACCACAAGTCCCAGTTTACAGGGGTATGATTGTAGGTTTGTCGAATAAAAAAGATGATTTAGACATCAATGTTTGCCGCGAAAAACAGCTGACCAATATGCGCACGCACGCTTCTGATGGCGCAATTCAACTTACGCCACACACGCAGTTATCCTTGGAACAATGCTTGGACTTCCTCCTAGATGACGAACTCTTGGAAGTTACACCAAAATCACTTAGACTGCGCAAACGTCAGCTCGATCCAACTAAACGAAAACGAGAAAACCGTGCTAATTGATACGCATTGCCATTTGCACGACCCAGAGTTTTTTAGCGAGTCTCAAGCTGAAGAGTTTTTAAAAGAGGCCAAAAATAAAGGGGTGGAAAAAATAATTTGCATCGGTACCGATGCAAAAGATTCCCTAAAAGCAGCCGAATTTGCCAAAAACCACAAAAATGTTTACTATACTTTTGGCACGCACCCAGAAAATCACGATATAAAAGCAGATGCTAAGCTGCCCAAAAACGACCCAAAACTCGTGGCGATCGGCGAAGTTGGCCTAGATTACCATCAAGAAAATTACAACCGCGAAGCGCAAATTCAGCTTTTCAACGAGATGCTACAGTTGGCGCAGGACAATAATTTACCTCTGTCGTTCCACGTGAGAGAAGCGTTTGACGACTTTTTCCCGATTATCGCAAATTTTCCAAAAGTCCGCGGCGTAGTCCATAGTTTTACCGATAACAAAAAGAAGCTCAAACGCATTTTAACAGAGACAGACTTTTATGTTGGTGTTAATGGTTTGGTCACGTATTCTACTTTGCCAATGCCACCACTCGAGAGAATCTTACTAGAAACAGATGCCCCGTTCTTGACACCAGCCCCATTTCGTGGTATAGTTAATGGACCGGGCTATATTCGCGAGATTGCCGAATGGCTCAGCTCTAAATTAGCCCTCGAATTTGAAATCGTAGAAAGGGAGACAACCAAAAATGCAAGAGAATTATTCCACATTTAATGTGCCGTCTTTCGCCAGGGAAAAGACCTATAATTTTGACGCAACCAGAGAATATGCCGAAATTTTCGAGGAGCTAAACGCTATTTCAGAGGAGATTGAACAATGTCGCGCCAGAAATTCCTAAAAAAACACAGCAAATACTCCAACAAACTCAGCGTGGCAGATTTGATAAACGCTGAGAGTAGTTTAGGAAAAACACTTTTTGGTCCAATTCCGGCTGGCCATCAGAGGGAATTTTTCCAATCTAAGAAAAATGTATGGATTTGGCATGAAAGTTTCACCAACCAAATTGGCAATTTAGAGGAGTTAACTATCCGCTACGAAGTGCGGCCAACTGGCGTTTACAAGCGCGCCAATAGGGGTGATTATCAAATGATTACCGGTGCGGAGCTCGACAACTTCCGTAAAGCCGCGCGCTGTTATTTAGACCTTGTCAAAACAAACCTCTATTGCTAAAATAGAGTTATGAGTGAGAAAAAGAAAAAATCTATCTCGATCGCGGTTTTTGTAATCGGAATCGCTACGCTGTTAGTAGGGGCAGTGCTTTTAATCTTAAACTTAATCAGCGACAAAACTGCCGACGCAGAGTTTTTGGTCGAGAAAAAGGTCTGGACGCTAGAAAGCAGCGACAGTGTAGTTTGGAATTTTACAGAGGCAGGCAAGGGTACTTTGACCACCAACAACCACACCAATGATTACGATTTTGCTTGGGCCATCGAGGATGGCAAGCTTAAAATCACCACCAGCTGGCTGTATGATATGAACAACGAATACGAATATTCACTAGATAAAGGCTCCAGCACCCTCACGCTAAAAGATGGCGAAGAAGAAGTCAGATTTGTCGTAAAGCAGTAAATATGTTATAATTTAGATATGATTTACTTGGATCATGCGGCGGGGACGCCGGTTTCTAGGAAAGTTTTTGAGGCGATGCAGCCGTATTTTTTGGCGGATTTTTTTAATCCTTCGGCGGCTTATTTGCCAGCCAAAAAGGTGGCGGCCGATTACGAGGCGGCGAAGGGCGAAATTGCGCACGCTATAGGGGCGAAAGCGGCTGATTTGGTGATTACCGCCGGCGCAACGGAGGCGAATAATTTAGCTTTTACCGCGCTTTCTAGTGGCGGCGAAATTTTATATCTTGAAACTGAGCATGATTCGGTACGCAATGTGGCAAAATTCTTGGGCGGCAAGCCTATTCGCGTGCTTAAATCTGGGCTGATTGATTTAGATGATTTGCGCGCCAAAATTAGCGAAAAAACAGAGATGATTTCGGTGGCGGCAGTGAACAATGAACTGGGCACGATTCAACCTTTGAGCGAAATTGCGCAAATTATCAAGCTCGAGAAAATTAGGCGCATGAAAAATGGCGAAAAACGCCAGCTTCTCTTACATTCCGATGCTTCGCAGGCGCTTAATTTGCTAGATTTAAATGTGGCACGAACAGGGGTAGATTTACTAACTCTAAACGCCGCAAAAGTTTACGGCCCAAAGGGCGTGGGTGCGCTTTATGTTTCACACGATGCGCTTTTGCAGCCAATTAACAGGGGTGGTGGACAGGAAAATGGCTTGCGTTCTGGCACCGAAAATGTACCCGGTGTGATAGGTTTTGCTGCGGCTGTAACAGAGTCAAAAAAGCACTTAAATGGCAACCGCAAAAAATATTCCGAGTGGAAAAAGGCGTTTTTGGCAGAATTGGGCACGGAAAACATAAAAATTATCAATAAAAAACGTGCTTTGGATAATTTTATCGTGGTTTCTTTCCCTGGAATTGACGCCGAGAGATTAATTTACCTGTTAGAGGAGCAAGAGGTTTACGTGGCAACAGGGGCGGCTTGTGCAGCTTCTAAGGGACAAAAATCGCATACTTTGCGCGCTATCGGTTTAACAGATGCGGAAATTAATGGTTCCTTAAGAATTACCTTGGGTGAAACCAACGATTTGGAACAGATAAAACGCGCCGCGAGTATCATAAAAAACGCCGTTTTAACAGAGATGGAAAGGCTGAAAAATGCCTAAAACAGTATTCGTAGGGATGAGTGGCGGCGTAGACTCAAGCGTCTCAGCACTTTTACTTCAAAAACAGGGATATAAAGTGGTGGGGGTTTATATGAAAAACTGGTCGACGGACTTGCCGGGCATGAAATGCCCTTGGGCAGAAGATTTAGCCGACGCTAAGCGCGTGGCGGTAAAATTGGGAATTGAATTCTTGGTTTTTGATTTCGAAAAGGAATACAAAGAGCGCGTGGTAGACTATATGTTGGCCGAGTTCAAAAAAGGTAACACACCAAACCCGGATATTATGTGTAACCAAGAGATAAAATTCAAACTTTTTTACGAAAAAGCCATGGAGATGGGGGCAGATTTTATCGCGACTGGGCATTATGCCAGGGAAAATAACGGAAAATTACTACGCGCCGTGGACGAGAATAAAGATCAAACTTATTTCCTTTATCGCATCTCTAAAGATTCGCTAAAACACACGCTTTTCCCAATTGGCGAGATGAAAAAACCAGAGGTGAAAAAGCTGGCACAAGATAATGGGCTGCACAACGCTTACAAAAAAGAATCAATGGGGGTATGCTTTGTAGGGGAAGTGGGGATGAAAGATTTTTTGAAAAAATATATCGAGGTGGTGCCGGGTGAAATTCGCGAAATTGAGTCGGAAAGGAAACTCGGTTACCACGAAGGCGCGATTTTCTACACAATTGGGCAGCGCCATGGACTTTATTTAACAGGGGTGGCTGGCGAAGTTAATGACGGAATGCCGTATTATGTGGTAAAAAAAGATATTACAAAAAACATCGTTTATGTATCAAAAAATTTGAACGACGAGCATATTTGGACGGATAAACTAACGTTAAAGGACGTGTTTTTAAGAGAAAAATTAGACTTTAGTAGCGAAAAATCAGTTTTGGTCAGGCTTAGGCACCGCGCGCCGTTAATTCTGGCAAAATTCGATGGGAAAAATTTGATTTTTGAGGACAAAATCAAGCGCCCGGCTAGTGGGCAGTCGGCAGTTTTGTATGAAAATGAAATCTGCCTAGGTGGCGGCGTTATTGAGTAAAAAATACCCCCTGCAAGGGGGAGTATTTTAAGCCATCATCATGAATAAATCTGCGAATAATAGGGTGGCAGCGAGAATACTCATCGAGACCAGGAAGAAAGTATTGGACTGTTGGCCTTTCTGATATCTTTCGTAGCACATGCCTTTTTTCTGGGAAGATTGCTTCCTAGATTGGCAGGAAGTTGATTTTTTGCTAGTTTTGGTTGCAGTTTTCTTTTTTGCTTGAGCCATAAAACTCCTTTAACTTGTTAATTGTTATGTTTATAATACCACGAGTCGATAATAAATGCAAGAAAATTATGGTATAATATGTTTATTATGGATGCAAATACTATACGACAAAAATTTTTAGAGTTTCAAATTTCTAGAGGTCACAAGGTGATTCAGCCGGCACCACTGGTGCTAGAAAACGACCCGACCACGCTTTTTACCGGTTCTGGCATGCAGCCGCTTTTGCCATACCTGTTAGGTAAAGAACATCCAGAAGGGACTCGCTTAACAGATTCGCAGCCCTCAATGCGCTTGCAAGACGTCGAAGACGTGGGCGATTCACGCCATACTACGGTTTTCGAAATGTTGGGAAACTGGTCTTTGGGTGATTATTTTAAAGAAGAGCAAATTCGAGGCTTTTTTGAATTTTTGACAAAAATCGTAGGTTTGAATCCTGAAAAAATTTACGTTACTTGTTTTATCGGCAGTAAAAAATACGGCATCCCTAAAGATTCAGAGGCGGCAGAAATTTGGCAAAAAGTTTTTAAAGAGGCCGGAATTGATGCCAAAATTGCCGAAATTGGCTCAGCAGAAAACGGCGACAAGAGAGGAATTAAGCCTGGGGAACGCATTTTCTTCTACGACGACCACGAAAACTGGTGGAGCCGTGGCGGCGGTTGCGACACTACACCTATTGGCGACCCTTGCGGACCGGACTCAGAGGTATTTTATGATTTTGGCGAAGACAAACAGGATATTGAAAAATACGGTTTGGCGCATCCTGCATCGGACGGAGCACGTTTTATGGAAATCGGCAACTCGGTTTTTATGCAATATCGCAGAATGCCAGATGGCGGGTTTGAAGAGTTAGAGAAGAAAAATGTAGATTTTGGCGGAGGTCTAGAGAGAATCGCAGCAGCGACAATTGAAAGTTTTGATGTGTTCAAAATTTCACTGATGAAACCGATTATCGACAAACTCGAGCAAATTTCTGGGAAAAATTACGAAAATAACACCGACGAGATGCGTGTGATTGCCGACCATATTAGGGGTGCGTATCTGTTAGCGGCACAAGGGCTGGCGCCGGCTAATAAAGCTCAAGGCTATGCTTTAAGACGCTTGGTGAGGCGCGCAATTTTACGTGCGCTAGATTTGGGAATTTCGGATAACTTTTTGGCGGAAATTGTCCCTGTTGTGGCACAAAATTACAAAGATTTACCGGATAATATTTTAACTCACCGCGAAGAAGCTCTAGCGACGCTTTTAAGAGAGGAAGCGGCTTTTAGACGTACCTTGCAGAAGGGTATAAAAGAACTGGTCAGGCTGAGTGGCGGACCAAAGAACACTCATCCTCGACACGCTTCGTCGCGCCCGTCGTCGCGGACGGTCTCGAACGAGCGTTCTTCGGTTTCCGCCAGGCTGTCCGGATACGATTTATTCAAGCTGCAGGATACCTATGGTTTTCCTCTAGAGTTGTCGATAGAAGAATGCTACCGCAGGGGGATAAAATTATCCGAAAATTATCAAAAAGAATTTGAAGAATCACTAAAAGAACAGCGAGAACGCTCGCAAACTGCCTCTAAAGGTATGTTCAAGGGTGGTCTAGAGGATCATGGTGAGCAAACCGTCAAATACCATACGGCTTGTCATTTGCTTTTGGCGGCCCTGCAGAAGCTAATCGACCCAAATATTTGCCAAAAAGGTTCTAATATTACTGCCGACAGGGTGCGTTTTGACTTTAACTTAGACCACAAGATGACCCCAGAGGAAATTTCAGCGGTCGAGAATCAAGTAAACGAATGGATAAAGGTAGATTTGCCGGTAGTTTTTGACGAATATGACAAAGACTACGCACGCAATGCTCTGAAAGCGCACGGCCAATTCTGGGATAAATACCCAGAAAAACTGAAAGTCTACACAATTGGTAGTGCTAAGTCACCAATTTCTTGCGAAGTTTGTGGTGGACCGCACGTAGCGCATACTGGCGAATTGGGGACTTTTAAAGTCAAAAAAGAGGAATCTTCATCGGCTGGTGTGCGCCGAATTAAAGCGATTTTGGAATAAAATCTTAAAAAAGTCTGAGAATGTGGTATACTGAAAGTAAATTAAACGTAACTATAAAGGAGTTATAAAATGGTAACAGATTTAGTTGTGACGAGTAGCAGAATATCCACAGGCGAAACCCTGTTAGCGGGAAGTATTTTGGGTGGTTTGTTAGGAGTGTTTGCACTCGTAGTAATCACTTTTTATGTTTTGCTCGTAATCGCCAATTGGAAAATTTTTGAAAAGGCTGGTGAAAAGGGTTGGAAATCACTAATTCCATTCTATAACCTTTATATTCTTTTTAAACTTTTCTGGGAAACTAAGTATTTCTGGATCTCTCTTAGCGTCTTACTCGTTTGCGAGCTCGCGTCAGATTTAAGAGTCCAGGATAACAACTCTGTTTTGCTTGCTTGCGCATCTTTGGCAGCCGGCATTGCAGCATTAGTATTCTTTATCATACTATGCAACCGCATGTCTAAATCATTTGGGCACGGCGCTGGCTTTACGGTTGGCCTAATCTTTTTCCCAAATATCTTTACGCTCATCTTGGGCTTCAACAAAGATAAATATAAGAAAATTAAAGATTAATTTAAAAGTATGGCTGAGTGGGTGGCGTCCATATTTCAGTGAAGGGGTATTTCGGAGCCTGGCAAGGCGAGAATTAGCACCATTCGGCCAAGTGGGTTCTGTCACCCGCTTGCTAAATCATCAAATTTTTACAGAAACTAATTTTGTAAAAGTTTGGTGATTTTTGCTTTGAGCTTATTTTCTTCTGGCGCTCCGGCGAGAGTATCGATGCCGACCCTCAAAAGACCTAGTGCCGTGGCAAAAGAATGATCTAATTTGTGATTGTTTAAAATTAGATTTGGCAGAGTAGCAACAT
>CAZEYN010000005.1:0-15611 GCA_964516075.1 uncultured Candidatus Saccharibacteria bacterium
ACTTTTCCACAAGCTTGTATCTATACCGTTGAGTGCGCATGACATTGTTGCATAATCATTATGGAAACGGGCCCTGCCACCATATTCCACCCCCACAAAAATTTGCAAGCAAAGTTTTTGCGGGGTCCCCGAATACGGCGTCTCCCGTTTCGGGTTCACGATGAATTATGCAACAATACCGATACGCACACTGCTGTTGCTTATTTTTCTGACTTTGATATAATTAACTTACACTTCGGGAATACCCGCAATCCCCCTATCTGTAAGATTGGGGCATATTTTTTTAAAAATACAGTTCTCTAAAACATTCCCTTATTGTTTCTAGGTCGGATTCAGGAATGCGCCCTATTTTACTATATAATCTCGATGAGTTCATCACTCTCGCTTGACATACTGCTGCATATTGATTTTTGCCTAAAAATTCAAATCTTGCATACCAAGGGTCAATTTTTTCTTGCGACTGGGGTATGATAGAGAAAAGGAGAGAATATGAGAGAAATAGATTGCGAAGTCGCCGATTATTTAAATTATTGCAAGAATGTGCGCCAGATGAGCGCGGCCACTTTGAGCGCCAAACAAAATGTTTTGAAACGGTTTTTGGAATGCACGCAGATTACGAGTTTGGCGCAGCTGGACAATAAAATTTACAACAAATGGATTGCGCACGAAACCGCGCGCGGTATCAGCCCTTGCTCCGTTAATGCTTATAACGCCGTGATTTTGGCGATGGTGCGATATTGTCGTGGAACAGGGGTAATGATACCGCTAAATCTTGCCCTTACCGCCAAATTGAGAGAAAACCACTCTAGTCGTGGTTTTTATTCTACCGAGGAAATTACCAAGGTCGTGGAACTTGCTACCCCAGAAATTGCCCTGATGATTAAAATTATGTTTGAGACCGGCATGCGCATTGCGGAGCTGAAAAATTTGAAAATTTCAGATTTTAACGGCCGGCGCGTGCGGTTTATTGGTAAGGGGCGCAAGACTCGCGAGGCGTATATCACGCCGGAAACCCTGCGCGATTTGGGGGAATATGTGAAATTTTACGAGATCGATAATTATTTGTGGGCGGTGCGAAACGGCGCGAAGACTCTGAACGGCGAGCCTCCGACCACTTGCACGATTAGAGAGGAGCTGAAGGACACTTTTGCTACGGCTGGGTTCGCTGGGTTTTATCCACACGCGCTGCGGCACTCTTTTGCGACCAATTTACAGATGAAGGGCGCTAGCGTGGAAGAGATTAAAGAGATGATTGGGCATGAGAGTATTGCCACAACCGAGCAATATTTGCATGGTTTTGAGGGGCGGTTGGAGGAGCTTTTTGATAAATATCAGAAAATTGAGGCGGTGCAGAAAACTTAGGCGTGTTGAGTGGGGTTGTAATTCCGTTTTTAGTGTGCTATCTTGGCGGCAGGTTGGGATTTGGGGTTTATTAGAGCCTAAGTAACTGGATGGTAAGTGCGAATTCGCATAAATTTCAAATGGTGTAAAACCAAAAAGAATCGCTAGCGTAAGCTAACGATTCCAAAACCCAACTAGCGATTCGGCGAACCTAGCGCGCTGAATTGCTAGTTATATTATATCATGCTTCGGTAAAATATAACGAATTTTACCTCCTTCTTATCGCAAAATAGAGACCGGTTCGGTCTCTATTTTGTTGGGTTATAGCTCAATAACAGATTTCTTGAGAAATTCCACAATTGCGTCTTTCTTATTGGTCTCATAATATTCTACCAGTAACTTCTTATATTCATCGGTGGTGCCAGAATCTACAAAGATCACACCTACGCCATTAGAAACCAAAAAGTGATTCGCAAAAATTAACGCGGTTCGCTTGTTGCCGTCAATAAAAATCTGCTTGCGCATAATATATAGCAATAAATCTATGCTTATATCTATTTTGGAGCGATGTAATGCTAATATGTCGTTTAAATCTTCTTTAATGGAACCCTTGAATCTTTAGCCCGTCTAATATTTCCTCAGTCTCTGCCGTGGTGGTGGCAATACCCTCTAGAGTAGCTTGCCCCTGAATAGAGTTTACCAGATTTTTGCGCGCAAAGTCTATTGCCAATTTGGTTTTATCGGGTAGAGCCTTTTCCGTAAAGCCACTCGCCTTAATTTGACGGTCAAGGTTTTTGATGTTTTTTTTGAGTTGTTTGGCAATTGCCGTATTCGATAGAATAGTATTATATAAGTTTTCGTCATATTCGCCTACGTAGCGACTAAATTTACGACCATTTTCGCGGTAATTTACGTAAATGTAGCGCTTTTCGCCCCTAACGCGAATCTCTGGCGCACCATAAATAAGGGCCGAGAGTCGGTTTTCCAGCATTTGTTTTTCATTAATTAGGGGTAAAATATTTTCCATAACAATTTTCTCCATCTCAATTATAACATAAAAGTTATAATATGTGGAACTTTTTTAAACAAAAAATGCAATTTTGTTCCACATTCTTTTTGATGTATTTTATGTCGGTTTTCTACTCCAAGCACTTTCAAACCGCTTCAGTTTGAATATTTAACACAAAATATAAAATAATTCCGCTTTGCGGAGAGGAAAACAAAATATGAAAAAATCAATTTTAGCAGTTGCAGGTGTCGCAGCATTTGCAGGTGTGGCTATGCCAGTGGCTGGGGTTTTTGCAGCAGACACGCTAACTCCAATCACAGATACTGTTACATTAACTATTGATTCTGCTTGTTCTTTGAGCGGGACGGGCGCAACCGCATCGGCAGATATGGCTAACGGCGCTCTTAAAAGTGATATCACCGGAACTACATACACTATCAAGTGTAACGATAAGGGCGGCTGGCATTTGACAGCGGTTGGTGCTGGTGAGGCAACCGACGCGACCGAAATGAAAGCTTCTAATAGCACGAGCACCAATATTGCCACCGGTACTGCAACTTCAGGAGCATCTTCTCAATGGGCATTTAAAGTGACTGGCGATCAAGCTGTTGAAGGCTATAAAGCATTCTCTGCCATTCCGGCGATCGCAACTGATGTAGCGTCAGATACAGATTCTTCCGTTGGTCAAAAGGGTACCACCATTCAAACAACTTATCAAATTTTCGTAAGCGACACTCAACAGGCCGACACCTACACTGGTAAGGTAACCTATACACTAGCTCACCCTAAAACAGCATCCCAATAAAGTGCCTAATTACTAGTGGGCAAGTCATTAAGCACAGCTCTTGGTGGGCTGTGCTTTTTAAGGATAAAAGATGAAGAATAATCACAATAAGAAAAAATTAGTCGGCATTATTGGTTTTATAGCAATTATTATCGCTGCTGTAGGAATATATTTTCTTTTTCAAGAGAAAGAGACAAATATATCCAGCGGAGTAGATATACAGAAGTCAAATTCGATAATTTGTGAATCGACCAACCCGAATTTTGCCACGATTTTTAATAGTTCTGCTAAAGAATCAAACTACACAATTAAAATTATTTCGAAAGACAATACTGCTGATAAAATTTCGTTTGAATTCGACGGCGTTTACGAGACGAGCGATCAGGCATATACTGGCAATTCCACCATGCATGCAGATTACAATAACTACATGGCAGATGTAGAATTATCACCAGATAGTCTAACGCCAGTATTCTCTTACGACGAAATAAAATCAAAAGTAATTTTATCTGGAGAATTTGGCGATTTAAACAACTCAACTGCTAAACTTTTCTATTTAGACAGCGAAGAATTCCAGAATCTAGATAATTATTCGATTGAGGAAATCTCGAATTTATATCAATCTAAAGGCTTTCATTGCGTAATTAATCAATAAAGGAGGTAAAAATGAAAAGCAAAATACTAACTTGTTTAACTCTGGTGGCCGGGTTCTTTTTTTGCGCTTTTGGGTTTTCACTGAGTGACGCAAATGCGGAGACCGGCACATCGACTCTAAGCGTATCGCCAATGAATCAAACATTGATTTTGACACCGGGCGAAACCTACGAAGGGACGATTCGTGTCTCTAACCCAAATGACGCCACTTCCAATCTAGAGTATTCAGTATCCGTAGGTTCGTTTAGTCAAGATTACAACGAGGCAACCGGCGATGATTATGGAAGCGTAAATGTAGAGAATACATCAAACTATAATCAAATTATGGACTGGATCACCGTCAATAACCCAACCGGTAGTGTGACACCGAACAATACTGAAGCGATTTCTTTCACGATTAATGTTCCATATAATGCTCCAGCTGGCGGGCAATATGCCACCTTGCTCGTGATGGATAATACCGAATTAAACAGCGAGGAAAATAAAGGTTTTGCCGTAAAAGAAGGGCGTCAAGTGGCCTCAATTATCTATGCTGAAGTTGCCGGTGAAACAATAGAAAGTGGTGAGATTACGGACAATTATGTTCCGTCATTTGTGTTAGGTGGTAGCCTAGAAGCTACTTCCATGGTGCGAAATAATGGCAATATTCACACCGATGCCGAATATGCACTACAGGTATGGCCACTATTCTCTGACGAGGAGATTTATACAAACGAAGAAGACCCGACTAAATCTTTGATTATGCCAGAAACTAACAAATATACCGTGCAAAAAATGGAAAACACGCCATTTTTCGGAATTTATCGAGTGAAGCAGACGGTAAAAATTTTCGGAGAAGAAAAAATAGTTGAAAAAAATGTCGTCATCTGTCCAATTTGGTTGTTGTTTGTAATTATCTTTGCTGTTATCGTCTTGATTGTTTGGCTAGTGTTAAAGTCCAAAAACCGCAAGAAGTCCAATAGATAAGCTTCAAAAACCAATAAAATAGAGACCGACCAGGTCTCTATTTTGTGCTATTGCTTAAAATTCCCAAGGGGGTTGCAATTCTGTTACCGGTATGTTATCTTGGCGGCAGGTTGGGATTTGGGGTTTATTAGAGCCTAAGTAACTGAATGGTAAGTGCGGGTTCAGCGCAGTAGAAGAGGCTTTAGTGAACGGCTGGCTAGGCAGCTAGAGACCTTTGGAAAGGAGTGAAAGATGACTCTAAGTTTTAAGCTTTGGAAGATTCGTATCACCGTGCGAATTCGCATAAATTTCAAATGGTGTAAAACCAAAAAGAATCGCTAGCGTAAGCTAGTGATTCTTCACCAACCTAGAAGTTCAGCAATGCCTAGTCATGCTGGGCTTCTAGCCATATTATACCAAAAATAATAATAACAAGCAATATGGCAAATTAATTACCTCCTCAAAAAATAGGAGTGCCGAGACTCCTATTTTTTTGTCACAAATTTTAGCTGACAAAAAAGAAGCTCACATCTCAGCGAATGCTTCGCCCTCGTAAATTTCAGTAATTTAATTTTATCGTAATAAACTATTTATATCAACCGCTTCACGCTTACGGTTGACAAAGATGATTCTTTTTAAACCGTGTTTTAAGCGTAAGTGTGTTAATAAAAATTGAATACTCCTATTCCGAAAATTTTAAGCAATAGCACAAAATAGAGACCAAACCGGTCTCTATTTTATTGGTTTTTGAAGCTTATCTATTGGACTTCTTGCGGTTTTTGGACTTTAACACTAGCCAAACGACCAAAGCAATAACAGCAAGAATAATTACAAAGAGCAGCCAGAGCGGGCATTTAACCACAATCTTTTCTACAGTGGTAGTTTCATCGACAATTTTTACAGTTTGTCTGACTTTGAAAATTCCTACAGCAGGAGTCCCTTCCCAGTTTTGCTCCGCATAACGCGTAGTATCTGGCAGCACGATAAACTTTTGAGGGTTTTCTTCATTAGTATAAACTTCTTCATCGGAGAATAATGGAAAAACCTGTAGTATATATTCTGCATCTGCGTGCACGTTACCAGTATTCTCGACCGTAGAGTTTGCCGTAATCGAGCCAGACGTAACGAATGAAGGTATGTTGTTTTCTAAAATAGCACCTGTTCGAATCGTTTCCCCTGCTACGTCAGCATAGATTATGGACGCAATACTAGTCCCTTCGGATATTACTACGTTACCAGAATTTTCTTTTGCTATATCAGTGTCGTCCGAAATAATTATTGTGGCATATTGTCCGCCAGCGGGCGCATCTAACGGCACATTGATATAGAAGTTAATAATTTGCGTTTCGTTTGGTGCAACCGACCCACTTTCTTGGCTAAGACTGATCCAGTCCATGATTTGGTTATAGTCCGTAATAGTCGTTGTGCTAACGTTATCGAAATTACTATCAAAGACATTAAAGGACCCAACACTCACCGAATAGTCTAGATTATGCTCGGCTGCCGCCGGATTGCTTACCTTGACGGAGCCTGTATAGGTTTCTCCAGGAGTTAGTGATATTCTTTGTGTCATTGGCGAAACATTTAATGTTGTCGTATTAGCAAAAACGTTCTGTTGGGAAATCAAGCCGAAACATACGGCAAAAATAGCACAAAGCGATGCTAGAATTTTTTTCTTCATTTTTCTCCTTTCTATTGATCAATGTTATTTCTTATCATAAAAATGCAGCCCACCAAAGAGCTGCATTTTTCTTAAATGCAAGTCATGTTTGACTAGCTTGCATTTGCATCTGGGTGCATCAAAGTAAATTTGACTTTACCAGTATAGGTATCAGCTGCTTGGATAGCGCTAATATAAACCCAGTAGCTAGTCGTAAAAGAAGAACCATCAGAGGTGTCAGTATTATTAGCGTACGAAGCAAATTTGTTAGATTTTTCGGAACCAGATGTTGGTGCGGCCGGAATAGCGGCATAGCTAGTATATCCGGATGCGATAGTTGGTTCATATGTTCCCTCTACGGCAGCGCCTTTGATCGCCCAGTTAGATTTATCATCAGACGTAGCAGTACCGGTAGCAATAGTTGTGCTAGTGTTCTTACCAATCATGTCTGTTTTGGTTGTGCCAGTTCCATCACCTTCAAGGTAGACATAGTAACCACCCTTGTCGTTACAAGTTACTTTAAAGGTAGAGCCATTAACGGTTTTGGTAACACCGTTTGCTACGCTACCAAAATCATATGAACCAGCTTCACTAGCACCACGAGCAATTGCGCAAGCGCTATCGACGGTTACTGTTATTGTATCGGTAAAGTCCGTATCAGCAGCAAAAGCCCCAGCCACTGGCATAGCCACACCTGCAAATGCTGCGACACCTGCAACTGCTAAAATTGATTTTTTCATATTTTGTTTTCCTCTCCGCAAAGCGGAATTATTTTATATTTTGTGTTAAATATTCAAGCGAAAGCGGCTTGAAAGTGCTTGGAGTAAAGCAGTCTTATTATTTTTCAAAAACCAAAATAAACTGTTTATTTTTAAAAAAATGTGATATAATATAAAAGACAACCATTATTGGTTGTTGTTCTTTAAGATGGCTATTTGAGTGTAAAGTTTTGATTCACGACATAGGAATACTGTTTTTTATGGAGGTGCACAGTTTGAGGAACGTTTATAAACTAATAAGTCGAGGGCAAGAAAAACAAGTTATTGATAATCTAGAAAAGTACGTTAAACGGGGGGAGGATCCTACTCATATCGCAGAGAGCCTAATAGATCACGAGGCGTCGTGTCTGTTATTTAGGAATTTGGATAGATTTTTATCACTTGGGGCGGATCCAGTCGTCCTAATCAAGAAACTAATCGCAAAAGATGATGCAAGAAATATCGCACACAGCTTAAGAGTTTTTTTAAATCATGGCACAGATCCTCGAAATCTAGCTGCCTGCATGGTAAGAAACAATGAGGCTTGGACTGTTCGGTACAATTTTAACGAACTAGTCAAGGCTGGTGCAGACGAAACCACGCTGAAAGATTTACTCGACCCCGAAAGGCACTTACCATAATTTAAATTTACTCACACCCATTTAGCCATAACATCATTAGGCAGGGCTCCATGCCCTGCCTATTTCATTCTTTAAAAATATATGTTATAATTATAAAGCACAACAATTCTTGTTTTTTACTTTTATTGCAGCCTTTTTTGCCAGACTGCTCGACAATATGCTTGGCACGGCAAAGAGAGTAAGCTAATTGATGAATATATTTGCGAGTCCGAAGCAAAGTTCATCCATTATGCTAACCCAGTATAAAAGTGCCAAAAAGCCGGCTCTGTTGCCGGCTTTTTTCATACTTAAATTACGGATTATTTATCCCAGCCGAAACCTTCACCATAGTGCCCATATTTAGCGGTTTTTTCGTAAATCGGGCGCTTCAAATCTAGGAATTTGATTATACCATTTGGCGTTAAATCGTACCCCTCGATTTCCTCTGGTTTGCCATCGATAATCACGGTTTTTTCCAAAGGCTCAGCGTAGCCAATCGCGTAGGCTAATCGCACCAAGACCTCGTGTGCCTGGCGTTTGCGCAAATAGTCCACCGCAATTCGGCGCGCCATATAAGCCGCCGAGCGGTCTACCTTAGAAGGGTCTTTACCAGAGTAGCAACCACCACCAATCGCTACGCGCGGTCCATAATTATCTACAATTAATTTACGGCCAGTTAAGCCAGTATCAGCGTCAAAGCCGCCCTGATTCCAGTCCCCAGCTGGGTTGATGTGTAGTTCTAGCTTCCCTGTTAAATTGTTTTCAGCGATAAATTCTTTTACATCTTTTTCCAATTCCGCCTGCGAAACATTCTGGAAGCTCGCTACAACCGACTCTACCGAACCATCTGGTGCCAAAGTAATCTGGGTTTTGCCGTCATAAGGGTGTTTTTCATACAAAAATTGATTCAAACGGCGCGAAAGCACTACCTCTAGCGGTAGCAACTCTGATGTTTCATCGCAAGCATAGCCAATCATAATTCCCTGGTCGCCCGCACCACCAGTATCTACCCCTTGTGCAATCTCTGGCGATTGTTTGACGATTTTAGTGTGAACTTCTACATCGTCGCCAGCAATGCGCTTAACAATAGCCGGAATATCGACATCGTCAACCGTAGAGGTAATTTCCCCTGTTACAAACACTATGCCGTGCCCGCCACAAGCCTCTGCCGCCACGCGCGCCTCTGGGTCTTTTGTAAAATAAGCGTCCAAAATCGCATCCGAGATTTGGTCGCAAAGTTTATCTGGGTGTTTCGGAGAAACGCTCTCCGCAGTTCGATAGAACATATCTTTCCTTTCTGGCCGGAATTACCACCTTGCAAAATGTAGGTTGGCAGAAGTTCATCGGGCCGGTCCCTCGCTTCTTCTTGATATTATTATTTGCGTAGCATTGTTAAATAATTCATTGTGAATCCGGAACGGGTGACGCCATATTCGGGGTCCCCGCAAAAACTTTGCTTGCAAATTTTTGTGGGGATGGAATATGGTGGCAGGACCCGTTCCCGATTTAATTATTTAACAATGTTCACTTACCTACCCATTATATCATTTATCTGGAAAAAGTGATAAAATAGGTTCATGAAAATAGCCATTTTTTCAGATTGCTATCTAGATTTAATCGGAGGAATCGCTAGCACAATCAATACACAAAAAGCTGCGCTTGAGCGGCTTGATCATACGGTATATATTTTCAGCACCGGTTTTCCGCGCTCCAGTCAGGAACTGCGCGAGCTTGCCAGCCAGAATATTTTTGTAGTCCCCAGTTGTAAGCTGTTTTTTCGTGGTCTCACCCCTGTTTCTCGCCGCCCTAAAATCATCGAAAAATGGCTGATTAAAGAGCACCCAGAACTCAAAGATTTCGATATTTTTTACATCCACTACGAAGCCGGCTGTTCAATCGCTGGGCTCAAACTTGCTAAAAAGTTACAAATTCCTGCCGTCCAGGTAATGCATGGGCGCGAAGACAGGGGCGAAACCAACATTATCCCCTTTGGCTTTCGCACTATTATGGCCTATATTCTCAATTTCCTACATGCTCTTTACCTACCACATAAAACCAAAGTTCACTGTGATAATTTTTACGCCGATAGCCCAGCCAGGACCAAAATGTGGAGTTTGATGGTGAACCACGCCAATTCTGCCGACTTAGTTATTACGCCATCTGCCCATTTTCGCGACAAATTAGCTCATTATGGCGTGACTCAGCCTATTCAGGTCATCCCAAACAGCTACTCTGATGAAAATTTTTTGCCAAACGCTAGCCTCAAAACTCTAACTCCAGGCGAAGAACTGAGAATTACCTGGCATTCGCGCGTATCCGCCGAAAAGCGCATGATGCCGTTTTTGCAAGCATTAACAGGGGCAAAAGGTAAATATCATCTAGATGTTTTTGGCGGTGGCGGTGATTATTTTCGCGCTCAGCGCTTTGCTAAACGCCATCATCTAAACGTCGATTTTCATGGTAACGCTCAATTCTCTCAGATTCAAGATACCCTCAACAACTCCCATCTTGATGTTTTGGTTTCTTACGATTTTGACACTTTTGGTGTCACTTTAATAGAGGCCGAGGCTGCTGGCGTGCCAGTATTTTTCTGCGATCCGGACATGAAAGAAATAGTCCCGCCAGGTAGCTATATTCTAAGCAAAAACGAAACCCCTGAAGAAATGGCAAAATCTCTCAACCACCTCTTAAATCACCCAGAAGAAATCGCCCAAATGTCACAAAAAATGCTAGATCACCGCGCAGAAGTTTTAAGCTCAAATCGCATCAAACTACTCATAAAAGCATTCAATAATATCATCGCATAATTGATGCTGGCGGGTGGCGCCACATTCGAGGATCCCGCAAAAACTTTGCTTGCAAATTTTTGTGGGGATTGAATGTTGTGGCAGGACCCGCCAAAACATATGGTATAATTAAAAAATGAGATATTTAGCAGATATTTTAACTTTTTCTCGCATTATTTTAGCCTTTGTTATCTGGTTTTTGACCTTATTTGGTGACTCGCCAGATGCCGCACTGATTTTGTTTTTATTAGCCGAACTTACCGACGCCTTTGACGGAACCTGCGCCCAAAAATGGCCGTTTAGAAAAGGTCAAGAGCCCAAATATCGCCAGTATGCCGTAAAATATGATATGTTTGCCGATGTATTTTTGTGGTTTGTTGCGGTTCTATTTATTACCTTACAAATAGATCATGTTTTTGGCATGTCTATTTTGTGGGCAACCTTGATTATCGCGGCAATTATCGAACTTGTTGTCTATGGTAAACTCTTCGGTCATCCAGATGATTGTACCCCTAATTCTCTCTGTAAGCGCAATTTTCCACTCGCCAAAAAACTTATCCTCTCCAGGAGAGCTTTTTACCTTGCAACTATTGTCGCCGTAGCGGTTTATCTACTTTTGGCAACCAGCTGGGCTTTGCCAGCCAAAATTATAATTTTAATAATTAGCCTGTTAGTAGGTGTTTTCCTCTGGTTTTTCCTGCGCCAGCGTCGCCAAAATATCTCTAGAAATGCCGTCAAATTAGAGCAAAGACTCTCTAAAGTTACGAAAAAATCGCCGAAAGCGTAGCCTCGATAAAATTATTAGGGTTGTATAGGTCGAGTGCTGCAATTTTGGCAGCCAATTCCCCATTCCAAATCATTATTGGCGAAAATCCAGATTTTTCCAGAGGGACAGCTACAACTTTGCCATCTTTAGCAATTAAGATTTCGCCACTATGTAAAGTGGTCAGCGTCACCGGATAACTTAGGGTGAATTTATGTAACACCTCTGCCACCTGGACTAAGGACATCGTCAGGAACAGCATTTTAGGGTAATAAACCGCTCGCAAAAGCTTTTGTAGCTGTGGCATCGAGGCAAAAAATGCCACTTGCTCGTTTAGCAAAATTTTTTCTGGGTTACCATTTGCTACCAAGTCCACCGCATCACGCGTGATTAACAGGGGTTTTTCGGCATTTTCGCACGCGCCAGTTACAGCCTGTTCGGTGATACTGTTTTTGGAAAAATCTCCTAAAAGCAAACTAAAATCACCAGCGTTTACTGTGGAAGTGAGTTCGTCTTTACTGGCAAACGAGCCGGATTCGGTGGAACTCAAAAAGACTAAATTGTCTATGGTGGGTAAGGTGCTTTTTAAGGCATCCGGCAAAACAGTGCGAACCTCTTTTAAGGGGTATTTACGGCTCAAAAACTCCGCAATTTTCACCTCGGTGCAAAAACTCTGCGAATTTCCACCAATTACGCTCGCGGACCCCTGTTTTTGCTCCGGAATATTCCAGTTCAAATCTTCCTTATTTTGTTCGACTTTTTCAAAATATTCCATCAAGACTCCAATTCGATCGAAATTGGGCAATGGTCTGACCCCTTATAGTTTTCGTAAATTTCGGCAGATTTCAGGTTTTTCTTCAAAATATCAGAGATGAAAAAGTAATCAATGCGCCAACCTACGTTATTCTCGCGCGCGTGACCCCAGTGACTCCACCAGGTATAGCGCACACTTTCGGGGTGCAAAAATCGGAAAGTATCAATAAAACCGCTACCAATTAAATTAGTAATTCCCTGGCGTTCCTCATCTGTAAAACCAGCCGAATGATGATTGGTTTTAGGTCTAGCGATATCGATTTCTTCGTGTGCGGCGTTAAAATCGCCACAAGTCACCACCGGTTTTGTCTTCTCTAATTCTTTCAAATAATTCAAAAAACCAGGGTCCCAATCTTTTTCACGCATTTCCAACCTACTTAAATCTGGTTTGGAATTCGGCGTATAGACATTCACTAAATAAAATTCTGGCAGGTTGAGGATGGCGATGCGACCCTCGGTGTTTGCTTTTTTAGAACATGGCGAGGAGTTTTCGCTTGCGAAAACCCCGAGTGGTTTCTCGCATTTTGACAACATTCCCTGTATGAAAAAACCCACCGACATGTCGGCCATAAAAGATTTTTCATCCGGCGGGCATGTCGTCAAAATGACCGGCGCGGAAATCTGTCCCCGTTCTAAAAAAGTAAACACCGAGGACCGCACCAGTATAGCCGTTCCCGAATACCCCAATTTCTCAGCCGGATTCCAAAAAACCTGATACCCAAGCGCGCCAAAATCAAAATCACACTGCTCTGGCTTACATTTTATCTCTTGTAAGCATAGAATATCTGGGTTTTCGGCCGCCAAAAACTCTTGTAGGGCCCCCTTATTTAAAACTGCCCGTAGTCCGTTTACGTTCCAAGAAAAAATTTTCATTTTTTGGCACTCTTTTTTATGGTGTAATGGTTTAAATCTAAATCATCAATAAAATCGGTAATCACCTTCATGTCGCCAATTATCTTTTCCGACTCGGCGGTTTCGTCTAAACGTCTTAGTGGGTTTGGCGCCTCAAAAGAATCTTCGCCATTGTTTAGAGCGATATAAACTTTCCCGTCCATAAACGTTAAACAAATCTCTTTTTTGAGCTTTTCGTAGAGATTCTGAATTTTCTCAATAAAAGCCGGGTCTAGGATATAAAATGTATCCACGCCGTCTCGGTCGCCAGTGGTCATTACGCGACGCACCACATCCCTGTCCATACCAGACTCGTGGCTGTAGTCTATGTTGGTGAAAATTTTGCTTAGCCCACCAGATACAAAGAAATTTTCGTAAGCAACTTCGAATTCTTGCCCAACCTTGCGTGTAGCGATGCTGACGATAATTAGACCAGCTATTAGACCAAATACGACCACCAAGATGGCAGTCATAAGAATATTAGAATCAGCAAACATAAAAAGCAAAACTGCACCCACGGGGATAATCACGGCGCAACTAATCCCCAGCGCACGCTTGTATTTTTTGGCATATTCCAATCTTATCTGTTCTAGTTCTTCGAAAGTCATATACACCTTCCGCGCTCAATATCGCGCTTTTTAATAGTTTCGCGTTTATCATATTTCTTTTTGCCCTTGCCAATTGCAATCACCAACTTAATATGGCGCGTGCCGCCGAGCAATTTAACAGGGACGATAGTCGATCCAGTTACCTTTTCGCGCTCTAAGCTTTTAATTTGCTTTTTAGTGGCAAGCAGCTTAATATTGCGCGCCGTGTCGGCCCCTAAAGTCAAGTTATTCAGCCAGAGCTCTCCATCCCTAATAGTCACAAACGACCCCTTAAACTGGACGTGATGATCGCGAATCGAACGTACCTCGTCGCCAGATAGGCACATACCACAAGAAAACTCGTCGCCCAGCGTGTAGTCATAATGCGCTCGTCGATTTATCGTTACAGAATCTGGCTGCTTTTTCTTTTTCATACCCCAATTATACCACTTTCACTTTATCTCCCCCTAATAAATCTGCTAGTTTGGTGGTTAATCCGTCGCAAATTTCAACCTTGAACGGCATTTTTAGTACGCGTTTTTCCTCGCCCTGTTTCAATACCAAAATCATTTCTTGTGCACCGATGTAGATATCCGCCAAATGTCGAATTGTCGACAAAGTTTCGGTATCGTCAACATTTTCAATTAACAGATACAAGCGCTCTTTACGGCGATCTTTTGGCGGGTTTTTTAGAACTCGCGATTCATCTGTAATTGGCGCGTTGCTAGGCGCTTTATTATAAACCATTTCCGCTGCAGTTTTGCGATAACGCTGTTTGCCACTTGCTGGCACATTGGTGGGCGCCGATAATTTAGTGCCAGTAGATTTGTAATTTTCTAGCACGTCATCAGAGACTAATTCAATACTCTCAGCCAAAAGCTTTACATCAGAGGTCATATTGCCGTCTTTGTCTCTGGCGTTCACCTTCCCTTTGACACGAATCACGTTGTCTACCACTAGTTTTGCGCCATGCTCAGCAAAAACACTCGGAAATACCAAAAATTCAATTTCGCTAGTCTTGTTTTCCATCTTGACGAAGGCCATTTTATCACCTTTTTTGGTCAAAATTGTGCGAATAGCAGTGATAATGCCGCCAGCGATGATGATCTTACCATCGTATTTCTCGCTTACGTAACTCAGTGGGTGGGTTTGCTCTTCAAAATAGGTGTCGTATTTATCGAGTGGGTGTGCCGACAGATACAAGCCCATCAAATCACGCTCCCATAAAAGCTGCTCTTTCTCTGAGTATTGGGTTGGCGCCGGCTTAATGTCTACCTCTGGGATGGCGCCGGCTTCACCCATTAACCCAAACAAATCAGTCTGGCCAGAGCCTACATCTTTCTGGACTTTCGCCCCATAAGCCTGAATCGCCTCAAGGTTAAATAATAAATCTGAACGCGAATGCCCAAAACTATCGAACGCTCCTGTTTTTATTGCTGCTTCCCAAGATTTTTTATTGAATTTACGCGAATCTACGCGCTTGGCGAAGTCACAAATCGATTTGAACGGACCATTTTTGTCTCTTTCTGGGATGACGACTTCCTCAACCAGCGATTTCCCCATATTTTTGATACCAGAAAGCCCAAAACGAATGGTTTTTTCACCGCCCACAATACCGAAATCGCCGTAACTCTGATTGATATCTGGCCCCAACACCTTTATTCCCATACGTTTACACTCAGAAATCTCAATTGCCAAGCGGTCGGTCCAGCGCATATCAGCGGTCATCAGCGCCGCCATAAACGCATCTGGGTAATGCGCCTTCAAATACGCCGTCCAATAAGCAATCAAAGCATAACACGCAGCGTGAGATTTATTAAAGCAGTAATTCGCGAAATCTAGCAGTTGCGACCAGAAAGTTTCGGCGATTTCCTCTGTCGCGCCACCAATTTTCACTGCCCCCTCAATAAATTCTGGTTTGACCTTTTTCATCAAATCGACCTTTTTCTTGCCTACTGCCTTGCGCAGAGTATCGGCCTGCCCACCAGTAAAACCACACC
>CAZEYN010000005.1:15621-19279 GCA_964516075.1 uncultured Candidatus Saccharibacteria bacterium
CACCATTCCTTGGAAATCTGCATGAATTGCTCCTGGTAAATCATAATGCCGTAGGTATTTTTAAGGGAATTTTCCAAGCCAGAGTGCAGATACGTGATTGGCTCCTCGCCGTGCTTACGGCGAATAAACGAGTCGATAAACTGCATTGGTCCAGGGCGATAAAGCGCCACCATAGCGATAATGTCTTCAAACGTTGAAGCTTTCAAATCTTTCAAATAACGCTTCATGCCGGCAGATTCCAGCTGGAATACCCCTGTTGTTTCGGCTTTCTGGAGCAATTCATAAGTCTCTTTGTCGTCTAGGGGTAAACTTGACAAATCAATGTCGTCGTGATATACCTTACGAATCATACGCAGGGCGTTATTAATGACGGACAGGTTAGAAAGCCCCAAAAAGTCCATCTTAAGCAGCCCCAATTCCTCTACCTGCCCCATTGGAAATTGCGCCGCAATTGGTCCCTTAGCCGAAACTTCCAGAGGCAAAAATTTCACCAAATCATCTGGCGCAATAATCACGCCACAAGCATGGACACCATGGTTGCGAATAGTTCCCTCTAATCTAGAAGCAAAGTCAATCACCTCTTTAGAGGTAGGGTTAGTCTCGTATTCGTTTTTCAAATCTGGCACCTCTTTGATGGCATCAGCCAAGTGGACGTGATGGCCCATTACTGGGTCTGGTATCATTTTTGCCAATCTGTCGGCCTCGGCGTATGGCACCTCTAGCACGCGCGCCACATCGCGCACGGCGTTTTTAGCCATCATTTTACCAAAAGTTGCGATATTCGAAACGCGCTCAGAGCCATATTTGCGCGAGCAATATTCAATCACCTCGTCGCGGCGCGTATCTTGGATGTCGGTATCGATATCTGGCATTGAAATACGGTCTGGGTTCAAAAATCTCTCAAAAAGTAGGTCGTATTTTAAGGGGTCAAGCTCGGTAATGCGTAAAGCATACGCTAAAATCGAACCTGCCGCACTGCCACGCCCCGGTCCATACACAATACGCTGGGCTTTACCCCAGTTAATGAAGTCCTGTACAATCAAGAAGTAGCCGTTGTAGCCCATTTTATCGACCACGGATAGCTCGTAATCAATTCTAGGTAGCACTTTATGGGTTTCATCCCTGTCTTTATCGACTTTTTTCAGGATTTTTCGGCATTCTTCTACGCTTAAATCTGTGGTTTCTTCTAGTTTTTTGCCACCATATCGGTAAACCAGTCCCTGAAAAACCAACTTATCTAGATAGGTTTTCTCGTCTTCGCCATCTGGAACTGGAAATTTAGGGATTAAAATTCGCCCCAGTTGTAAATCTACATCACAGCGCTCGGCGATTTTCTTGGTGTTCAAAATCGCCTCTGGGCAAGTATCTTCCCAGCGGTCGATGATTTCTTGGGGTGGAATGACATGTAAATCGTAGTCCCTCAAGGTCATACGATTTGTATCGGATAAGTTAGCTGCTGTCCCAATGCACAAAAGCACCTCATGCGCCTCTTGGTCTTCGCGTTTTAGATAGTGCGCATCGCAAGTCACCACCAGAGGTAAATTAAGTTCTTTGGCGTGGCTCATATGCCAATCATTAACTTTTTTTTGCTCTTCGGAGTGGGTTGAAGATTTAGGATGCCCGTGGTCCTGCATTTCTAGATAAAATCTATCTTTAAAAACGTTGTGGTACCAATCAATCAATTTGAGCGCGCGCGCATCATCGCCCATGCGAATCGCCTCGGAAATTTCCGACCCCATACAACCAGAAAGACAGATAATGCCCTCGTTGTATTTTTCGAGCTCGTCGTGGTCGGTGCGCGGTTTGTAATATTTGCCATGCTCCTCGGCATTACTCATAATTCGGCATAAGTTTTCAAAACCTTTATTATTCATGGCAAGAAGTGTCACGTGATAGCGTTTTTTGTCGTGTGCAGGGTCTTTATCGGTCATTTTGCGCGCCGCCACATAAACTTCTAAGCCCAAAATAGGCTTAATTCCGGCCGAATTGCATTCCTTGTATAGCTCAACCAACCCCGACATTGTGCCGTGGTCCGTAACTGCCACCGCTTCCATCCCAGATTCTTTGACGAATTTTACCAGTTCAGGAACTTTTGTTAAGCCATCAAGAAGCGAGTAGTGCGTGTGATTATGTAGGTGTACAAAATCACTAGGAGAAAGCTTCATTGCTACTTATCAGATTTTTTAGTTGTTTTAGCTTTAGCTTCTTTTTTTTCTTTTACTTCTGCCGGCTTTTTGCATTCGCATTCTCCACAAGCACAGTCATCTTCGTCGAAATCTTCAAAATCTTCTTCTTTGCTGACGTTTACCGAAATAAAACGGCTTGCAATTGCGCCCGCCAAAGTGCCGATTAGCGCGCCTACTACAAACTTACCAGCGCCGCTGCTTTTTTTGTTATCTTTCCTCTCTGCCATCTCCTGGCTCCTTTCTTGTGTTATTCTTCGTTTTGGCCCGTAAACTAGGATTAATGTATTTCTCGACAAACAACTCAATTGCACCACCAATAGAGGTCATACCCTTGATATTCTCTACGATGCCATTGGCGTTTTTGGCTATGTCTTGCCCCTCGTCTACTACGTCCCCCATCTTTTTTACGAGCTCAATTAATCTTTTGAAAAATATGATGCCAACCACCAAAAACACAAACAACGTGACGCTCAGTATTACCACCAATATCCATTCTGCTACATTCATATTTTTCTCCTATTTTTATTATAACACACTAATGTTCAGAAACAACTTTTTTTACATCTTCTGCGTAGTCTGTTTCGGTCAAAACGTATTCTAGATGTGCCAAGAAATAATTTTTTGGGTCGCCAGTTGTAATCCATTTGCCCTGGCTGTGAGCTACGATGACGTCGCCTACTTTTGCTAACTGGGTAATTCCGTCAACGGTCCAGAGCTCGTTATCGAGACCAGTATTAGATGGCAACAAATAATCGAAAATTTCTGGAGTCAACAGATAGCGACCGTAGCTGGTTAAATTGCTTGGTGACAAATCTGGAGTTTTCGGTTTTTCTACGATATGACTCAAAGTGCCGTTACTTTTCAGTGCAATCATGCCATATTTATGCCAAACCGACTCTGGCATTTCTTGTGCAGCAATGACAGCCTTGGCGTTGGGGTTCATTGAGTAGGTACTAATTAGGGTTTTGACGTCACCCTGTCCCAAGATCAAATCATCGCTATAAAGCACCACAAAAGCTGGGTCGTTTTCGACGAATTTTTTAGCAGAAACAATTGGTGAGCCATTGCCATATGGCAAATTTGGATCCTGCTCGATTACGGTGATTTTTGGGAAATTCAACACCTGTTCCACTGGCTCAAAACGTTCAGACTTCCCCTGTGCGTCGAGCAGTTTTTTGACATTTTCAGATGGATTATGAAAATAATCTTCGTAGATTTCTTTAGCCTTAGTATTTGGCGTGGCCACGATAATAATCTCGTCAATGCCGGCCTCTACGCATTCTTCTACGCAAAGTTGCATAACTGGTTTTGCGCCAATTGGGATCATTGCCTTAGGGATAGTTTTGGTAATTGGCAGGTATCGGCTAGCGAACCCTGCATCTGTGATAATTGCTTTCATAAGTCTCCTTAAAACCTAATTATACCACGAAATATGTAAAAAGACTACTTGCTAGACTTCTTTGCTGGCTTTC
>CAZEYN010000005.1:19289-29857 GCA_964516075.1 uncultured Candidatus Saccharibacteria bacterium
GCTACGTGCCACTTTGTCTTCAATGTCTTGCTCGCGGTTATGGACACCATAAATCAAGCTGGTTGTGCCCACAATTAGCATATAGGCGCCAAAGAACCTCAAGAAAGTAGTAATTTCTAGCTCCCCGGCATTCAAGATGGCAATACCAATTATACAACCACAAACTCCAGCCAAGACGCGGATGAAGCGGTCGGTTGGGTCAACGGTGGACAAAAATCCGTGAAAGATATCTAAAATACCAGATATCACTACATAAGCAGATAATACAATTAAACAAAAAGTCAAATCATTGTTTGGATAGAGCAATAGAAGCAATGCTGCTATTACGTCGATGAGGGCATCTAAAGTGGAATTGAACCAGCCGTGCCTTTTAGCTGAGTTGTATAATGCCCCTACAGTATCGATTGTCCCCATAAAAAGCAACAAAATCCCTATAACAACAATTGCCTCGTTGACATCCATAACACCGTTAAAAAGCACAAAACAGCCAAATCCTATTGCCAAAATTCCACGCATGATAAAGACTGCCCAGTGTTTATCTATGAATCTTCTATTTATTTTTGCCATAAAAATCCTTTTATTACTTATGCTTATTATAACATAAAATTACACGTGGCGCAGTTTTTTACGAACCGATTCAACAATTTTGGTTTTTTGGTAGGCTAAAGGTTTTAAAATTAAATCGTGCGCGGGGGTGTATTTGAGCTCTTCGCAGCCAAATGAACGCTTGAATTCACTTACCCCATAAAAGCGATGCGATTTTTCTTCCAACCCCACAATTCCCCATAAGTTGTATCTGATACAGCCGCGTTTTCTGGCCTCGTCCATTGCTTTATTATGTAAAAGTGGTGCTGCTGAATATTTTGTCCCTAAATCTGACGAAACGCCATAGTGATAGCTCGCTTCCGGACCATAGAAAATCATAAAATTCATCGCCAAAATTTCACCGTCTTTTTTGGCGATATACATCAAGACTTCGTTGTTTTTTGAGAACGCCTCGAACTGTTTTTTCAGGAAATTTTCCGAAAATGCCACAAAACCTTGTCTTTTGGCGTGGCTTACCTCTAAATCATAGAAAGTTTTGACGATTTTTGGGTCGCTAGACGTTTCTACGCTAATTTCGGCTTTTTCGGCTTTGCGCAATTTGCGCCTGAACCCTTGCGATGCGCCAGCTAAAATCTCTTCCTCGGACTTCTCTAAATCTAGGATACCAGCATATTCCACCGATAAATACATCGGCGCGCGTTTTAACCCTAATTTTTCCATTAGCTCCAGAGATTTTTTGGACAATTCTAACTGTGGTCGCACCCTAACAAAAGCGCAATTCTGCTCTGTTCCATGGCTTTTAATATCTGAAAAAACTTTTTCCACGACTTTTTTGTCGCCCCAATCTAAAATTGGTCCGCCGGCAATTGCCATATAAGTGCCGCGTTTGGCGGTTTCTACCACTCCAGCGTAGGCGGCAATGATTTTATTGTCTTCATCTGTTAAAATGCGGCGTACCACTTTTTTGCCACGCGCAAGATGAAATTCGTAAAAATCCCAAGACTGTAAAAAGTTAGATTCCTTATGGGAAGTAATAAAATTATCCCATTCTTCTCTGTTGTTTGCGTTGATTAATCCCTTCATAAGTGGCGTTTTCTCTTTCTCGCTGTTTCTACGATGTAATTTTTTAGATATTTAAAATCGTTTAAAATTAGGTCGTGTGCCGGCACATATTCTATTACATCGCCACCGAAGCCAGTTTTAAAGGTGGTCACCCCTGCATAACGATGGTTTGGCTGCCCTGGTGGCGCGATTCCCCACAGATTAAATCGCTCACAGCCCTCTTTTTTCAAATCTTTCATGGCCTGCCAAAGTAAAGCATAAGCTCCAGGCAGCTTGCGATTTAACTCTGTTGATGCCGCTTCGTAATAATCGCCTTCTTTTCTCTCTCTGATAATCATGCCGTAGGCAATTTTTTCACCCTCTGGGGTTTTAGCGATATAAATATTGATATTTTCACCAAAAGCCTCTCTTTCGGCTAGAAGGGTTTTTAAATCTGGTGGCACGAAGCCTTGACGCTTGGCGGTTTCGGTTTGCACGCGCCTAAACTCCTCGAAATCCTCTTTGGAATTTGATTTTTCAACTTGAATTCCTAGTTTTTCTGCCCTGCGCACTTCGTATCTGGTTTGTCTACGCATATTTGCAAGTAATTCTTCCTCTGTTTTTCTTAAATCAATAATCACAGTATGCTCTGCCGCTAGGTGCATCGGCGATTTTTTGAGCCCCAAATCGGCTAAAATTTTCAGATTTTCGTAATTCGATGGCATCTGTGGCCTTAGCCTTACGAAAACGCATTTTTCCTGACGAGCCACCTCTGTAATTTTATCAAAAACCAGCTTCTTCAAATCGCCATTTTGCCAGTCTAACAGCGGACCGCAAGGAATTTCCAAGTAGCGACCACGTTTGGCATTTCGAACTATCATCAGCACCCAAGCTTTGCCGCCAAAATCTTCAATTACTGCCTTTTCTCCTAAAATTTCGTGCATTTTGGCATATTTTGGCGACTGCAAGAAATTTGCTTCTGGGAACTTTTCGAGAGCCTCTTGCCAACTTTTTTCGAGATCTTTATTCATCCCCCTCCTTTATCAGATATTTCTTAATAATTTTACGCGCCGGCGCCAAATCTTTTTCGCTATAATAGGTTGGCAAATTGATGATGCGTTCGGCTACGAATGTTGCGTTTTTGCATTTTTCCTCTGGGAAATGAGCCTTTTTATAATATCTCTCTGGCGAAACCGGTTTTTCGTACCAGAACCCGCCAAAATAATAGCCAGATTTTTTTAGCTCATCAAGTAATTTTTCGCGGTCATTTACCAGATAGAATTCACGCAAAACTCCGCGGCTATCGATTTTTAACCCACCTGCCATCTTTTCATAAGCCAATTTTGCCTGAAAAAAGCTTAGGTGTTTGTTTTTAAAATCTACCTCTGCGTCGGCGGATTTTTTCACCCAGCCAATCTTAAGCATCAAGCGCATAAAAAGCCCACGGCAACCAACATAAGAGAGCGCGCGGTAAATTTGCCCTATTGTAGGGTAAATTCGCGCCCTGAATTCCTCTTGGTACGGCGGCTCCTCTGTTGGCTCGGGAATTTTTGGCATTTTACCTCTTAAAATCAACGCTCCGCCCTCACCGGCGTCAAAAACCTTTTCCTTACCAAACGACAGGGCTACAATCTCGCCCACGGTGCCGGCTTCACGTCCATCTGGGTATTTTCTCCCCTGGCAATGGGCTAAATCTTCCACTAAGATTAAATTATGTTTTTTGCAAAAAGCCTCAATTTCCTTGATATCCACCATATTTCCCAGAGTGTTTTGCACGATTACGGCGCGTGTATTTTTAGAAACCACCGCCGCTAGGCTTTCTGGTGTAAAATTTAGAGTTTTTGGCGAAATATCGGCATAAACTGGGGTCATTCCAGCCGCTTTCACCCCCTGAACTACAGCGTGACAGGTAAAACCGTTGATAATCACCTCGCCTTTTTCCGCGATTCCGTAAGTTAAGCCAGCCGCAATGCTAGAACGGCCATTGCGAGTTAGTAATACCTGGCTCGCCCCAAAATGCTCTTTCAAAAAGTCGCGTAATTTATCGTAATCTTCTCTGTTAGCTTGTGCTTTACGGCGCCAAATACGCTCTTTTTTAGAGACGCCGGCATTGGTTCCTAAAAAGTAATGTTTCATTTTTTCATTCTCTCTACCAGCGAAGTTAAAGCGCGCGCCAGCTCGTCTGGGTTTGAGATATACGGTGCGTGTGTCCAATTAGCATAGAATTTAAGTTCGGCATTTGGGAGTTTTTCATACATCGCTGTGGCCTGACGTGGCGGCGTAGTGGTGTCTTTTTTGCCCCATAAAACGAAAGTTTTGGTTGTGACTTTGCTGAAATCTAATGATTTGTCGGACTCGAGCATATTTGTAAGGGTCTTTTTCATATTCTCTGGTGCCTTTGAATAATCGGTCGAGCCAGTAATTTTATGAAAAGCCTTGTCTAACAGAGGTATTTTCTTGAGTGGTTTGCCAATTTTGGCAACTTTTTCGACCAATTGCTTTTTTCGTGACGGCTCGTAGACCCCAGCGCTGTCTAACAAAATCAAATATTTTAACTTTTCTGGGTTTTTAGCGCACAGATTTAGCAAAATTCGGCCCCCATTAGAGTGCCCTAAAGCAATGGCGCCATTTGGAATCTCGCTATTTGCCCAGTTTACATAATCGTCAATTGTAAATTCTTTCTTTGATTCCTCTGTTAAACCTGGAACATGAAGCATTTTTACACTTATGCCATTTTGTCGCAAAATTTCAAGCGTGCGTTTCCACGGCTCTACGGTATAAGTCCAACCATGAATTATGTATAAATCTGCCATTTTTCCTCCTTTTTGTTGTTTTCGCACCCTGTCATTTAGGAATCTAACCCCCAATTCTTGCGTCGCCTGACGGAGCCACTGTCACGGCGGCAAAGTTTTTTAGCGTCTTTAGGGTCGGCTAGTAGTTTTTCGATAATCCATTCTAGGTATTGGCTCCCCTTAAAAATCAAGGTTTCTTTGCCGGTGATGCGTTTTTCGATGTATTCTAGGGCTTTTCTAGGGTCTAAAGTCGCTACTGCCGACACCCCTAATTTTTTTAGCTCTGGTGCGGTGTATTTTTTGGTGCGTTTTCCTACCAAAATTACTTTTTCTGGCTTTACGTTAGCGATTAATTTGGCCAATTTTTTGTGTTCTTCCTCTACCATCGACCCCTGGTCAACGATGTCGCCAATCACCAACCACTTTTGCTCGGCGTGTATGCGCTTTGCCATGTCTAAAATCGAGGTCATAGAAATCATATGAGCATTGTAGGTGCTATCGATGATATCGATGCCCTTTTTCCCCTTAAAATGCGAGCTTCGCCCCGGCGCAATCTTTAAATCGGTAAAATCTGGGCTGAATTTGAGCTTTAAATATTTCATTAAATCTTGGATAACGAACAGATTATATGCGATGTCTTTAGGCTCTGGGTGGTCAAAATGGAAGGTGGTATCGCCATAGGTAAAATCGGTAGAATCAGGGTAAACCACATATTTTTTGAGCTCGGACTTTTTAATAGGGACGACTTTTGCACTCAAATTTTGCGTAGCCTCGGTCATTATTTTTGAATCGGCATCGACATAAACGCGCTCTTGGGTGTTGATTGGCAAATTGGAAAATTCAGCAGTAATTGCCTTCTCTAAATCTTTAAATTTGCCACTTTCTACCTCTTTTTCGAACTGCGCCGCATGTGATAAACCGATAGATACCCAGATAGTCACCTCTGGTTTTAGCCATTCGGCCAAAAATTCGGTTTCGTGCGGGCGTTCGCCGTCAATTTCTACTACATAAAACTCTTTTCTGCGATGGGTGAAAATTGCGGCAAAAGGCGTGGCGAAAATTAGCCACAGCCAACGCAATTTTGAGCCTTTTACCCCTTTAAGCCCCAAAACGTCAAAAGGCACACCAAAAGCCGAGTTGGCGTCGTGCGAATAATGTGCTTTTTTACCAATTTCGTGTTCGAGCATCATCATCATGGTGGTCTTACCGGCTGAACCAGTTACCGCTATAACGCGCGGATTCCAGCGTTTCAGAGCTAAATTGGCAAAAAATTTGAAATATTTCGCTACAGAAAAGTAAAAACGTCTCTTGAAACGTGTAATAGATTTCATAAAACCATTATATCACTAATCGCTGGTGAAATAAAGTGCTGCCGCTTGGCATCAAAAATACCCCCTAGTGGGGGCATTTATTACATTTTGATTTCAGCATCAACGCCAGCCGGCAAAGAGAGATTTTGCAAGCTCTCGATGGTTTTTGGCGTTGCGTTCGAAATATCGATTAAGCGCTTGTGGACTTTCATTTCGAAAGCTTCACCACCAGTTTTGTAAACGTGTGGGGACTTCACTACGGTGAAAGTCGAACGTTTGGTTGGTAAAGGAATTGGACCGCTCACGCTTGCGCCGGTGCGAATTGCGGTATCCACAATTTGCTTTGCGCTTTGGTCGATCACGCGATGATCGTAAGCCTTGAGGCGGATACGAATCTTTAAACCTTCTGCTTTTTTAGTTTCTGCCATTTTTACCTTTCTTCTCTATAACCTTAGGTAGGTTCTTAGATGACCTGCCGGTAAGTTTTTAGAGACAGATGATTAATATTGATATATCACCAAATTATACTACACTTTTTAAAATTTTGCAAATTTACAGATTATAAATCTGCGATTTCGATTTTGGTGGAGACTGGTTTTTCGAGTATTTTGGGGTGGTCTAAAATAAATTGTAGCATCTTACAAGATTTAGCAAAGTAGTAGCCATCGGCAATGCGTTCGTCAAAATTCATTCCCCATTCGCAAACCTTGCGAATTTGGCGTTTGCCATCGGTGATGACTTCTTCGTCGTGAATTTCGCCCATCGTAAGAAGCGACGAAGAATTACCAAAATCGTTCAAGTTATGGTAAATCGCGCCACAGCCAATTGAGCCCAAATTCGACACAATCATTGTGCTGTAGTAGAGATTATCTTTGGTGAATTCGGTTGGTAAAAAGCCCTTTTTGTCGGTCCATTTGAATAAGCCGATAAGTGGCACACGCAAAATGTTTGGCATTTTGCCAAAGAAATCTATTGCGGAGTTAGCCCCCTGTTTTTTGACACTATTAGATTTTTTGTTACGGAAACTATCTAGTTTATCCTTTACTTTGTCACGAATCGTGAAAAGATTGTCATTTTTATCTATTGGCAGCATCACCATCATTTCTTCGGACACGTCGTCGAATTTAACTTTGGCCACAAACGATAGTACAATTTGGTTGTGTTCATATAGATGACGATTTGCTACGAAGTAATTCATTTTTGGGCGGTTGTAAACTGTGCATGCGATGGCGGTTAGAAATGCGTAAAAATAGGTTAAATCTTGCTCGCGTTTGTTTTTCTCGATGTATTTGGCCAGCTCAGTTAAATCCATTTTGCGGTTGATGTAAACATCGCTCACGCTGCGGTTAGGTTTTAAATCGATATTGATCTGGGATAAACCACTTAAATTGCGAATTCTTTTGGCATTTTTGCGGTCGCCAAATTTTCGTTCATTACTCATGAATTAATTATAGCATAAAAAATAACCCCCATTTGGGGGTTATTCTAAAAGTTATTATTTGATAACTTTGGTGATGACACCAGAACCGACAGTTTTGCCACCTTCGCGGATAGCGAAACGGTCTTGGTCGTTCATAGCGACAGGGGCCAAGAGTTTAACCTTGAAGGTTACTTGGTCGCCAGGCATGACGATTTCTTTGTCGGCTGGAAGTTCAACTTCGCCGGTTACGTCAGTAGTACGGAAGTAGAACTGTGGTTTGTAGCCCTTTGAAAATGGCGTATGGCGACCACCTTCTTCTTTCTTGAGGATGTAAACCTGAGCTTCGAATTCGGTGTGTGGGGTGATTGAGCCTGGTTTGGCAATCACTTGACCACGCTCGATTTGGTTGCGCTCGATACCACGGAGCAACAAACCTGCGTTATCGCCAGCTTGACCCTGATCGAGAGTCTTGTGGAAGGCTTCGATACCAGTAACAACTGACTTTTGGGTGTCGTGAAGACCGACAATTTCAACTTCGTCGTTCAACTTGATGATACCTTGCTCGATACGGCCGGTAGCAACAGTACCACGACCTTTGATCGAGAAGACGTCCTCAATTGGCATCAAGAATGGTTTGTCGAGATCGTGCTCTGGGACCTCGAAGTATTCGTCCATAGCTTTGACGAGTTCCATGATAGCATCTTCGTTGGCTGCATCACCTTCAAGAGCCTTGGTTGCAGAACCCTTGATGATTGGGGCGTTGTCGCCGTCGAAACCATATTTGTTCAAAAGTTCACGGACATCCATTTCTACGAGCTCGACGAGTTCTGGATCAGCAAGGTCCATCTTGTTCAAAAATACGATGATTTTTGGTACGTTCACCTGGTGAGCCAACAAAACGTGCTCACGAGTCTGTGGAAGTGGACCATCGTTGGCAGCAACCACGAGGATTGCGCCATCAACCTGAGCAGCACCGGTAATCATGTTCTTGATGTAATCTGCGTGCCCTGGCATATCAACGTGCGCATAGTGGCGCTTTTCAGATTCATACTCTTGGTGAGAAGTTGCAATGGTGATACCACGTGCTTTTTCCTCTGGGGCGTTATCAATTTGGTCATAGGCAACTGCTTTGTTGACTTCTGAAGGAAGTTTTTTAGCAAGCACGTTGGTGATTGCAGCAGTTAAAGTGGTTTTACCATGGTCGACGTGACCCATGGTGCCGACATTAATATGCGGCTTGGAACGGTCGAAATTTGCCATTCATTCTCCTTTTATTTTTAATTATGTTTGGAGCGCTAATAAAAAACCAGCTCCAAATCTCTACACCCCTTATTTTAACGTATTTTTTTAAGTTTGTAAAGGGCTTTTATTTATTTAGTATTGACTTTTTTGGGACTTTGTGATATACTTAAGAAAATTTCAAAACTTAAGAAATTTTGCACATATATATCAGAGTTCTAGAAAGAAGGTGATAAAAATGCTGAAAGAACTCAGAAGAAACGAAGAAGATGGATATAGAGTTTGTGCTCTAAACATAAGCTCGGTGCAGGGATATAAGCCCGTTGGTAAGTTATCGGTCACTGGTAATGGTGCTGTAATTGACATTGAGCGAATGTCAGGAGACGCGATCAAAATCACAGCTAAACTTGGCGAACCGATAGTTCTGTATTTCGAAGACTATGCGTTCTTCGAAAGACCGACCGTTAAAAACGGTGTGAAACATCACTGGCAGGCTGTGCCTTTCCAAGGGCAACCCGGAAGTTGCCAGACCTGGTCGATCTGACCCGGTTAGACATCCTTTTTCTTTTGGCGGCCTGCCCACATGGCCGCCATTTTTTTGATTTTTTTGGTCAAGTATGGTATAATAAAAATAATACATAAGACGAAAAGGAAGGGGGTGTTTTGAATGTTGTATGTATTGAACCTTACTGTGATGGGTGGTGAAAACAGAGCGCTTAACCAGATTGGCAAAAAACTTTACTTTGACGGGGTAGAAATCCCCCATCTTTTCGCAAACGGGAAATTGGACATTCGTCAGTTTTATATCAATAAAAACCTTATTATGAGATATAAGAATGGTGATGTTGAAATTTCAGTCGACGAAGAGAAGAAGTATATTGCTCCTACTAGATCTACGTTGCTTATTTCCAAGTTTCGCATTGATAATATCGGCGAGATGAAAAAAATCAAGCAAAATACGGTTGATTTATTTGGCGCTGATTTGGCAGATCTGTCCATTGTTTTGCCTTTGGGGAGCGCAAAAGGATATTATTTTACATTAGTATTTGCTACCGAGTTTGATTTCGGTGATAGGGATGGCAAATATTGTGTAAATGTTCCTTGTATGCAATATTTCAAGGTAAAATAACAAAACCCCTCGCTTATAGCGGGGGATTTTTCATGCCAAAAAACTTGCTGGGGTTACCAGCAAGTTTAGTGATTATTTAGAGTTGCGCTTTTACTGCGTTAAAGCTTATGCTCGTAAAAAAAATGGAGAAAATAAATTTTCTCCATTGATTTTACTTCACATTGCGCTTTTCGATGATGTCTTGCGCGACGTTTGGTGGAACTTCCTCGTAAGTGCTGAGCTCCATCGAAGAGGCTGCGCGACCTTGGGTCATACCACGCAAATCGCCAGTGTAGCCAAAGAGGTTGGCTAGTGGGCAGAAAGCGCGAATTAACTTGACGCCACCGTTCAAATCTTCCATCTCGTCGATGCGACCACGACGCGAATTGATGTCGCCAATTACGTCGCCCATGAATTCTTCTGGGGTGGTGATTTCAAGTTTCATCACCGGCTCAAGCAAGATTGGGTTAGCTTTTTTGATACCTTCGCGGGTAGCAAGCGCACCAGCCAAGGTAAAGGCTAATTCGCTAGAGTCGACATCGTGGTAAGAACCATCGTAAAGCGTAGCCTTCACATCTACTACTGGGTAGCCAGCAATTACGCCACCGTTAAGAGTTTCTTCGACACCCTTTTGGACTGGCTTGCGGTATTCTTGTGGAACCACGCCACCTTTGATCTGGTCGATAAATTCGAAGCCTTTGCCTGGCTCGTTTGGCTCAAATTTAATCCAAACATCACCATACTGGCCACGACCACCGGATTGCTTGATGTGCTTGCCTTGCGCTTCGGCGGTGCCACGAATGGTTTCGCGGTAGGCTACTTGTGGAGCACCGGTGTTGGCCTCTACGTTGTGTTCGCGTTTCAAACGGTCGATAATGATTTCCAAGTGCAACTCGCCCATACCAGAAATGATGGTTTGGCCAGTTTCTTCATCAGTGTGAACACGGAAGGTTGGATCTTCTTCTGCCATCTTGGACAAACCAATACCCATTTTTTCTTGGTCGGCTTTTGTTTTTGGTTCCACGGCAATAGACACCGGTGGATCTGGGAAGTCAATTGACTCTAATAAAATTGGGTGTGCTGGGTCGCAAAGTGTGGTACCAGTAGTACAT
>CAZEYN010000006.1:0-5538 GCA_964516075.1 uncultured Candidatus Saccharibacteria bacterium
AAAAGTTCGGTGACTTTTTGGCCACCAACTTCGGCCAAGGACCATAAAGCGACTTCAGAATCGCCATGTTCACCAACTTTGTAGGCGTGAACAGATTTAGGATTGATACTTAAGTAACCAGCTACGCGGCGGCGTAAGCGAGCGGAATCTAAAACTGTGCCGGAGCCAATCACACGTTCGGCTGGTAAACCGGAAAATTTCATCGCGTAATAAGTTAAAACGTCGACAGGGTTGGTAACAACTAAAAACATACCGTCAAAGCCGGAATCCATAATTTGTTCGATCATGCCTTTTAGAATGTTGACATTTTTCTTGAGCAAATTTAAACGTGATTCGCCTGGTTTTTGAGCGGCGCCGGCGGCGATAACTACTACGTCGCAATCTTTGGCGTCTTTATAAGTGCCATTTTTGATTTTGATATAACTTGGCGCAACGGCCAAAGCGTCGTTTAAATCCATGGCTTCACCTTCGGCGTCTTTGGCGATAATGTCGGTGAGGATAATTTCGTTTATGACAGTGCGCTGATTTAGCAGAGCAAAAGCGATTGATGCGCCAACATTACCAGTTCCCACAATCATGATTTTATGTGTGTCCATATAATAATTATAGCATAAGAATTTTGAAAAAATGTATATTTTTTGATTATTATGGTATAATGAAAGCATAAGGTTTTATAAAATTAATTTTGAAGGAAAAAAATGGAGCCAAATAATAATCTTAACCCAACACCAACACCAAACCCAAATCTGGTACCGACGCCAAATTCAGCACCAGCGCCAGGTCCGGCACCTGCCGCACCGGTAAATCCTGGTGTGAGTGCGACGCCACAAGTTGGGGCTGCGCCAGTAAATCCTGTGCCGGTAAATCCTGCTCCAGTAAACCCTGCGCCAGCAAATTCTGCACCTGTAAATCCAGTGATAAATCTGGGCGCCGGTATGCAAAATCCAGTAATACAACCTAGCGGTCAGGGCTTGGCTGCAACGGATCCAATTATGAAGCCAGAACCAGCACCGGCTCCAGACCCTGTAGAGGAAGAACTTAAGGCTCCAATGAAGGCAAGCGAACCAGTGCCTGGCTCTATCGGTTCAGCAGTTTCTGGTCCGTCTATGGAAGCGGCTCCTGAAGACTTCGCAGGAAACCCTTTTGCCGCGAATGCAGAAACAAAAGTAAACAATGTATCTTTTAATGACCCGGCAACTCAGCCAGATGGTGCGCAGCCGTCCAATGCTAAGCCAAAGAAAAAGACCAGCAAGATAACTTTGATTGCTTTGATTATTGTAGTATTGCTAATAATAGGCGCATTGGCTGTGGTTTTGGTGATGCAAATGCAACCAGTTTCTTCAACTGATAGCGGGAACAACAATTCCAATTCTAATCAGTCTCAGCCCGTAGCCGAAGAAGAGAAAGAAGTAGAAGAAGAAATTTTAGGCGCAAATAGTGTTTTAAGCTGTTCTAGAGCAATGTCTGAAGCCGAATTGGCTAAGGATAAAACTATAACTTCTGGCACTATCACCATTACGACAACTTTCGATGGTCGGGGTGAAATGAAAACTATTAGCTTGGTGGAATCTGTTGTAACTGCTGATTCTGCTACGGCACAAGAAGTTATCAACCAAGAAGCTTTGGCTTCTGAATTGACCGTGGCGGATGGGTTAGACTATTTCTTAACCGCCAATGCTTCGGGCGAACTTGATTTATCTTTTAAAGATATCCAGGCATCTTATACCGAACTTGATTTTGCCTGCGAAGTATTGTAAAATATTTTCATGACGAAAAAATATATTACCACCGCCATTCCTTATATGAATGGAGAACCTCATGTTGGTCATGCGATGGATTATTGTTTGGCCGATGTTTGCGCTAGATATTTTAAATTGCGTGGCAATGAAGTCAGAATGCAAGCTGGCGCAGATGAGCATGGTAGCAAGATTTGGCAGAAAGCGACCGACAATAATATCCCTGTGCAAGATTTTGTTGACCAAAAAGTTAAAATTTTCCAAGATTTTATTAAAAAGTTAGACGTTTCCTATACGGACTATGTGCGGACTACGGATACCGAGCACGAAAAACGCGTGCAAGAAATTTGGCAAAAGTTAAGTGAGCATATTTATTTATCTGAGTATAAAGGTTGGTATTGTTCTGGTTGCGAAAGTTTTGTGGCAGAAAAAGAATACGAAGAAAACCATGGTATTTGCCCGGATCACCAAAAACCATATGAAAAACTAGAAGAAGAAAATTATTATTTTAGGTTAGCAGATTTTAAGGAGCAAATTCGTGAGGCGATTGAGTCTGACGAAATGTTGATTTTGCCAGATTATCGTAAAAAAGAGATTTTAGAACTTTTGAAAAGTTCGCCAGACGTGTCGATTTCTCGTCCAAAGTCACAATTGACTTGGGGCGTGCTGGTGCCGAATGATGATAGCCAGGTGATGTATGTATGGATGGATGCTTTAGCTAATTATATTACAGTTCTGGGTTATCCTGAACGAGATATTTCAGAATGGTGGCCGGCGGCGGCGCAATTTGTTGGTAAGGACATTTTGCGTTTTCATGCGATTATTTGGCCGGCGATGCTTTTGGGCTTGGGTTTGCCGTTGCCTAAGGCTATCGTGTCACATGGCATGGTGCTTTGTGATGGGCAAAAAATGTCTAAATCGATTGGTAATGTGGTAAGTCCAATGGACGTGATAAATAAATATGGCGTTGAAGCGTTTAGATATTATTTCTTAAGACACATTGATACTTTTGCCGACTCTGATTTCACTTGGCAAAAATTTGAGGATGCGTATAATAATGAATTAGCCAATGATTTGGGCAATTTGGTGCAAAGATTGGCCACCTTATCATCTAAAAATAATTTTGCTTTGACTGAAAAAGTTGACGATGAGGTGTCTTTGGAATACCAAAAATTGATGGACAATTTTGAATATAGCAAAGCTTTTGATTTGGTATGGGAGAAAATCCAAGATATTAATCGCCAAATCGATCAACAAAAACCTTGGGCACTTGCAAAAAACGGCGAGACCGAAAAATTAGAGCAATGTTTGAGGCAGTTAATCAAAGATTTATTAAAAGCCAACAAAGAACTTTCGCCGTTTTTGCCGGAAACGTCTAGCAAAATTTGTGAAGTTTTTGCTGGTAAAATTGAACCACCAAAAACGCCTTTGTTCCCGAAAAATTAACAACAAAAAATAACTCCCGTTTGGGAGTTATTTTTTTTGTGGGTTTGGAATTATTCCTCTTCGTTTAGTTTTGAAGCGAAGTCGGAAAGATAGAATCCGATAACGCCGCCAACCATAGGAACGAGAACGAAGACTGACAATGCTTGGCAAATGCCGCCGATGATTTCGCCAAATTCACCTTCGGTTGGGAAGATTTGCATCATCATTGCTACGGCTGGGTTCATAACGAAGTTGCTTTGCAAACTTAAGAATGCAGCAGAAACTACATAGCCAACCACAGCAGCGAGCACTACACCACCAGCTGCAACAGCAGCAAAGGTGAATACACTGCGTTTGTATTTGAGCGCGCGTGCAAAACAGAAAGCAATGATTGAAGCACCAAGTAATTCAATCATGGTGTAAAGCCAGAATTGACCTTCGCCGATGGCGGTGATTGCAGACATATCGTAAGCGGTGTCGCCACCAGACAAGTGGAAACCGTTGAAGATGAGCCATGCCAACCATGCACCGATGATTTCGGCAATGATATACATTACGCCACGAATGACTGACATACGGCGAGATGCCATCATGCCGGCGGTAACGATAGGGTTAAGGCAAGCACCAGAAAATGCGTAAACTGCAACAAGAATGGCAATTAACGCAAATGCGTAAGTTGCGATGCTGGCAATACCCATGAGCGATACCGAGTAAAGCAAAAGAGCGAGTAACATGGTGCCGATGACTTCACCGAGCAATGCGCCGTAGAATTTATGATTTTTGAATACGGTGAGAATGCTTTCGTTTTCATCGTATTTTTTGGCGAAAAAGCCGGAAAGGAAAGATTTGTTCCCGCTGGTTTTTGCAGACGTGCTGGTCTTTTCCGATGTGCTGGTTTTTTCAGCCGTGTTAGTTTTTGGAGCCTCGATCGCGGTCTTTTCGACAGTCTTCGCGGCAGTTTTGAATTTAGTCGACTTGTCCTTCTTGGATTTGCTCGACGAGTTTGACTTTTTGGTCGCCATTATTCCTCCTTTAAATGATATTAGGTATATTATATCACAAAAAATCTATGATATAATAAAAAATATATTAAAAAATATAATTTATTTAGGAAAGAAGAATGGGTGTAATTGTAAACAAAAAAGAAGACCAAGACAAATTAACACAAAGAATCAACGCAGACCTGCGTGCCAAATCGATAGACACGACGCAGATAGCTGGGAACGAAGACCCTGACTTGATTGAAGATTCTGATTATGTAAAAGATATGAAAAAAACTGGAAAATTTGGGTGGATATGGATTGTGCTGATAGTGTTGGCGCTTTTGGCATTAATCCCAATCTTCATTTTATAAACATTAGTGTTATAATATAGTATATATGGATGAAGAGCTGAATAAAAAAGAGCATGAAGCAAAAACAGCACAAGATGAAATTCGTCCTAACTTTTTGAGAACTACTGATAAGTTAAAAAAACAAGATGCAGCAATACAGAGTTTGGGGGAAGCGGAAAAATCTGCTTCCGCGAACGAGCCGGAAGCAAAAAAGTCAAATGGTATTGCCGATGCAATAAACGCCGAAAACAAAACTGGTTTTTATACTGGGGGCGGGAAGGTTGTGGCAGCCAAAAAAGCAACCAAGGGTAAGTTTAGTCTGAAAAAAGGTGGAGCGAGTTTCGCGGTGTTTTTGGTGATTTTTTTGGCGGCTGGCTTAATTGGTTTGGTGCAAGTTTTTCAGCCGTTTGATTTGCTGGCACAATTTAAAGAGACTTTCAATAGCATGCATACTTCGGCGAATTTGCGCGCGGACAGATTTTTTAGAGCCCAAATGGAAACTGGTAGAACTAAAAATCCGTTAAAAGGAAATAAAATTTTTGGGTACGATTTTAAAATTTCGGAAACTCAGCAAGAGAAATTGAAGACACAGGGAATCGAATATGATGATACTACATTTAAAGATTCTGACGGTAAGGCAATTAAAGTTTTGAAATACGAGACAGATTCTGGTGAAGTAAAAGTAATTGGCGCAGATGATACAGCGGTAAATAAATTAAACTCGTTGGTTTTACAGAAGTTTGATACTGACGGAATCAAATATAGCGCAGAGGCGATTAGTTTTAAAAATATTTATGCAAATGATACAAACTTTTTTAGGGCCTATAATTCTGGTTCGATGACTTGGCGTGGGGCAATTGCGAACTGGTTTGGCAATACGACGTCGACTTATTTAACCAATAATAAATTAACACGAAACCGGTTCCAAGATTGGCAGAAAAAATTATCGGCAGAGGGCGAGGGCGCTGATAGCTTGGAACTAATGAAAAAAACTATAGCGGAGGGGTCCGAAGAATACGACACTGGCGGTTCACGCGTGACAAG
>CAZEYN010000006.1:5548-26802 GCA_964516075.1 uncultured Candidatus Saccharibacteria bacterium
AGTGAAAACTGAATCTTCGGAAAGTGAGCGCGTAAACAGAACCGATATGAATGCGAGCAAGATTCAGTCAAAGCTGGATGAACTTTCTGGTAAATTTAATACTGCAGCCAATGCTGGCTGCGCGGTTGTTGGGCTTATCGGTGCGGTCAATTTGCTTGTTCAGGCTAGTGAAATGATGCAAATTATGAATTTGACTACATCTTATTTTGAAGTAATTGACAAGACTGAATATGGGCTGGGGGATGACGTACCAATAAATGATATAGCGAATTCTTTAAACGAGAAGAAAGAAAACACTCATGAAATAATAAGTGATGATGGTTCAACCACTACGAAAGTGACTTCTAATAAATCTGCGATGGAGTCTGCTGGTGTCGCGGCGCTTTACGACGGTTCTACGGTTGACCCAGATGATCCAAGTGTCTCGAGCTTTAATATTTTAGCGAGTTCAAAAAAGATTTTAGGTGGACTAGGCGAAGATAGCTCATCTTTTATGGGGTGTGCGGTTGCAAAAATTGGTGCAGCGGGGCTAAGTGCCATTGCTGATGGCGTGGAAATAGCTGAATGTGTAGCTGGGATAGCTGGAGCTGCTGCTACGGTTGGGGCGTCTGCCGTCGCTGGGTGTGCGCCGCTAGTAGGCAAAATTGTAATACAAGTTGGCTTTGCCGTGGCACTTACCGAGACTCTAGAAAAAGTAGTAGAACTATTGACGCCAACTGTAACTAGCGCAATGACAAGGAATTTAATTAGCGACCTGGGCGGCGAAGATTTGGGCAATGCTCTAACATCTGGCGCAAATATTTACCAGGGCGGAACGCATCGCGCCAATGGCGGCTCGTTGGCAAGTATTGAAAAATATGAGGAATTTGCGGTTGAGCAGCAGCAAGTAATTGCGGAAAATGCAAAATACGAAAGGGAGTCACTAAGCCCATTTGACATAACTTCTGGAAATACATTTTTGGGGACGATTTTAACACAGCTAGCAAGCTTTACAAGCGCAAAATCGCTAATGACTACAGTAACGGCTGGGAAATCGAGTGTGTCTTCGTCGCTAATTGCGATGTTGCCGTCGGCGGCGGCCGCCAAAATAGCGGAAACTTTGCCAGATAATATTGGCGAGTATGAAGACATAAACCCATATTTGGCTTCGATAAACGCAATTGGCGATTCTTATGGTAATCCATATTCGATAACGGATGTTTCAACGATGGAAGAAGACCCGGCTGACGTAATCGACATCGTAAATAATTATGGTGGGCTAGATAGCACGGAAACTAGCGATGGCAACGTGGTAGTGAATAAAGATTCTGAATTAGCAAAATATATTAGGTATTGCAATAACAGGACCTCGCCTTTCGGTGTGGCCGACCAAAATATTGCCAATGAATTTAGCACTGGCACTTCGAATAGTATAATAAATGGTGCGATTGGCGCAGTACCGGTGATTGGCGATGCCTTAGAAATAATTCAAGATACAGAGCAATTGAATAATATTGGTTATATTAGCGGTGAATCATGCGTGGCTGGCAATAGCAGTTCAACTTTGAGATGGGACGAGGGTAAATATTATCAACGATTCATTGAAGACCAATCTTTAGCCGAATCAATGGGGCTGATAGATAAATCTGCAGCAGTGGCATACATGGAAGAATATTACGAGGAAAATCCGCTTGATAATTCTTACGAGGGAATTTTGGCGCGATATTCTGGCATGACGAAAGATGACGTGGTGGCGCTTTTAGACGTGATGGAATATTATAATTTTATTGCGAGTTATGACGCGAGCGACCGCTATGCCTTTGGTGAGTCGGCGATAGAAGACGATGAAGCCATAGAGTTTGACAATGAAAATGTTTTAGCCGGTGAATATGTTTTACCAAACCAAATTGTTTATGCCGACGTGCGAAATAGAGTTTTTACAGTTTAGGACTTTTGTGGTAAAATATAATTAATATGACAGAGTTAGAGCAGTTAAAACAAGAATTAAAAAAAATTAATGCCGAAGTCAGCAAGGTAAAAACTTTGCCGGTGGCTGAGCGTGCGGAATTTGGCCGCAAAATTAATGCGGAAAAAGTGGCTTTGATTGAGAAAATCAAAACTCTAGAAAAAGAGGCCAGAGATGCCGAGGTTAAACCGCTTGATATTACGGCTTGGTCTGGCACGAACGAAGCTATGCCAGAATTTTATCCAGTAGAAATTGGCTCTAAGCATCCGCTAATGACCGAGCTAGACCGAGTCATTGAAATTTATCAAATGATGGGGTTTGATATTATGGAATCTTGCCAGCTCGATGACGAATTCCATATGTTTGACAGCTTGAACTTTCCAAAAGAACATCCGGCGCGCGACGGTTACGATACTTTCCGCACGGAGGAGGGTTTGATTCCGCCGGCTCATACATCAACAATGGAATATCGTGCGATTAAAAAATACAAGCACAAATTAGAAGAATGTGGGCAAATTGCCGTGGCCATACCTGGGCGAGTTTATCGTAACGAGGATGTAGACGCCACGCACGAGCATACTTTTTACCAATGTGAGGGCATGTTTATCTCGAAAGATTGCAATTTGGGTAATATGCTAGGTGTTCTGAGGGAATTTTTCGAAAGGTATTATGGTCAAAAGTTGGAGATTCGAACTCAGCCAGGTTATTTTCCATTTACGGAACCGTCTCTGGAGTTTTTAATTGAAAAGCCAAAATCTTTGGGCGGCAAAAAAGGTGACTTTTTGGAAATGTTGGGCTGTGGTATGACACATCCAAATGTTTTGAGAATGGGCGGCGTGGATCCAGAAGTTTATCATGGTTTTGCTTGGGGTGGCGGCATTGATAGGTTGGCCATGCTTAGATACGGCTTAGACGATGTGCGCTATTTTGAATCTGGTAATCTTAATTTCTTAAGGGAGTTTTAAATGAGAATTTCGTTAAATTGGTTAAAAAAATATGTCGATATAAAAGTTACGGACGAAGAGTTGGTTCGGCTAATTGGTGCGCGCTTGGTAGAAATTGAGGGTGTGATTGATGAATCGCATAAATACGACAAAATCTATGCCGTAAAAGTCGTGAGTGCCGAAAAAATTCCTGAAACTCATTTGAGCTTGTGCAAAATTGATGCAGGCGACGCAGAAATTCCAAAAGTCGAGAAAGACGAGAACGGTTTGATTCAAGTAATTTGTGGAGCGCCGAATGTACATGCCGATATGTATGCGGCTTGGATTGCACCTGGCGCGGTGGTGCCGGCTTCCGTGCACGAGGATGCGCCGTTTGTGATTGGTAAACGCAGGATGTTGGGTAAATACGATTCGAATGGCATGTTGGCTGGGGCGGACGAGCTGGATTTTTGCGACGACCATTCTGGAATTGTGGAGCTAAATCCTGATGATGTAACTCCTGGTAAGGCGCTGGCTGATATTTTTGAGTTAAATGACAAAATTTTAGATATCGAAAATAAATCTTTGACGCACAGGCCAGATTGTTTTGGTGTAATTGGCTTTGCGCGCGAAGTGGCTGGAATTTTAGGACAAAAATTTGTAGAGCCGGAAATGTTAGTTCCTGAAGATGTGGCCAATAAGAAACTTGCTGAAGCCGTTTCTAGCAGCGTAAGTGCAATAAAAATTAAAATTTTAGGAAACGAGATTTGTCCTTGTTATTCGGCGGCGGTGTTAGACTTTACACGCGTGCCGACCGAGCAAAAATACTTAACTTGGCAAGATACGATTTTGGCAAAATCTGGTATGCGTCCAATTAGTCCAATTGTAGACTTGACGAATTATCTGATGCTTTTAACTGGGCAGCCATTGCACGCGTTTGATTACGATAAATTTGTTGCCATGGGTGGGAAAAGCGCTCCGGAAGTTGTTGTGCGTTTGGCGGAAAATGGCGAAAAGTTAGTTTTGCTTGATGATAAAGAAATTGAGCTTAATGAAAATGACATTGTAATTACTAGTAGTGGTGTGCCGGTGGCACTAGCTGGAGCGATGGGCGGCGAAAATACCGAAATCGACGAAAATACCCAGAAAATCATTCTGGAATCGGCAACTTTTTCTCTTTATAATTTGCGCAAAACGCAGATGGCGCACGGTATTTTTTCCGAAGCGATTACGCGCTTTACCAAAGGACAGCCAGCAGCAATGGCTTTGCCAGTTTTGGCGGAGGCCACGGCTCGGCTCGGCAATAAACTTTTGGGTTTTGCCTGTGAAAGTAAAAATGAGCAATCATCATGCGACGAGGTGAAAGTCACAGTTGAAGAAATTAATGGGCTTTTGGGAACTGACTATAGCGAGGCGTTGATTAAGCAAACTCTAGAGAATGTAGGCTTTGAGGTCAAGCCAGGTTTGAGTGTGAAAGTGCCATTTTGGCGCACGGACATTCACATCAAGGAAGATATTACAGAGGAAGTGGGGCGACTTTTGGGTTACGATAATATTAAGCCAGTCTTGCCAGCACACTTTACCGCCGAAAAAAATGCGATGTTCGAGTTAAAGCGCAATATTCGTGATGTTTTGGCTAAATTTGGCGCGAACGAGGTCTTAACTTATAGCTTTGTAAGCGAAAAATTGCTAGAAAAGGCCGCGCAGGATAAAAATAATTCCTATAAAATCGTTAATTCGATTTCGCCGGTTTTGCAATATGTGCGTCAAAGTATCGTGCCGAGTTTGCTTGACAAAACTTACATGAACGAAAAATTGCCGGTTGATAAATTTGCAATTTTTGAAATGAACATGGTTTATCGCAAAGATTTGGGGCTAAATAGCGATGGCGTGCCACCAGAAAAAATGCAGCTTGGCATGGTAGTGGCAGAACGCAAAAACGATGGAACGGCATTTTATGCGGCAAAAAAATACGTGAACGAACTTTTGCAAGAATTTAATGTCGAGATTGAATATGCGCCACTAAAAAATGATTTGCCAGAGTCAAAACCGTTCGAGAAAAAACGTTCAGCGGAAATTTGGATTAACGGTGTTTATGCTGGCGTGGTGGGCGAGTTTAAAAACTCCGTAAAATACGATTTTAAATTGGCGCCATATTTAGCTGGATTTGAAATTGACTTGAGCGTACTTTTGGAACAAAAATCACATCAGAAAAAGTTGAAAATTGGTAAAAAAGTCATGCAAGATTTAACTGTCACGACTGATAAAAACTATGCAGAGACTTTGACGGAAGTAAAAAAGCAATATCCAGATGCAGAAATTTTACCAGGCGTGATTTACCAGGCTGATGGGCAAGAAACCAAAAATATGACTTTCCATATTGTTGAATAATTATATTTGGGAACGGGTCCTGCCATCGTATTCCATCCCCACAAAAATTTGCAAACAAAGTTTTTGTGGGGTCCCCGAACACGGCGTCGCCCGTTTCGGGCTCACAATGAATTATTCAACGATACTAGAACAATATAAAATAGTTTGAAAAGTTTTTGCACTTATGCTAATATAGAAAGTATGATATTGTTTGATTCGGTTACGAAACGGTATCCTGGTGATAGCGACCCAGCTTTGGATGACGTTTCTTTGCATATTGAGCCAAATGAGTTCGTGTTTTTGGTGGGGAAGTCTGGCGCCGGTAAGTCGACCTTGATCAAAATGATTACTAAAGAGGAAACTCCAGACACTGGCAAAATTATCATCGGTGGAATTGATTTAGATTGCGTTAAAAAACGTCATATTCCTGGTTATCGTAGGCGACTGGGGGTGGTTTTTCAGGACTTCAAACTTTTGCCGCGTCGTACAGTTTACGAGAATGTAGCTTTTGCGCTGGAAATTGCCGGTATGAGCAATAAAGACATTCGTAAAACCGTGCCAAAAGTTTTGGAATTAGTAGATTTGAGCGACCAAGCAAATAAATTCCCAAATCAACTCTCTGGCGGGCAACAACAAAGGGTTTCGATTGCTCGTAGTGTAGCAAGGCAACCGAAAATTTTAATCGCAGACGAGCCAACAGCAAATTTGGATAAGTTGACCACGCAAGAAATCAGTAATTTACTGAAGAAAATTAACGATTTTGGCACGACAATTTTAGTAACTACACACAACGAAGATATCGTCAATACTTTGCAAAAGCGTGTAGTGACTTTGAAGGACGGTAAAATTATTAACGACCAAAAGAACAACGGTATTTACAAGTTGGATGGGCAAAAAGTTGAGGCGCGTAGGGTTCAAACGCCTGGACATGCACTAAAACAAAGAAGGGTGATTTGATGGCAGTAAAAAGTGAAAAAGAGCAGAAACTAAAAAGCGTTTCGAAAAAGAATTTAAAGACGATTCAAAAGACGCACCGTCGTCATGTCGTTAGGGATAAGACTCGAATTGCAAAATATGGTTTTAAGGGTTTCGGGCGCAATATCTGGCTTTCGACAGCTGCAACTGCGGTAATGTCTATTACATTAATCATACTTTTCATCACGGTGGTTGCTAGCGTAATTTTGACTGAAACTGCAGAGATGATGAAAGATAAAATCGACATTACAATTTATTTTAAGCCAAATACTTCGGCTGAAGTTTTAAGTGAACTTGAGGATACGATTTGCGAAGACAGCAATATCAAAACGGTAGAAACGGCAACTTCTGAGGAAGAATATGCGAAATTCTTGAAAGAAAACGAGACCAGTGACGAGATTCTTAATATTATGGACGAGGAAATGACCGCCACTATGATTAGCAAGATGCAATCCACTATGCGCATTAAGGTATATGATCCGGATAATTTAGACAGCATAAAGAAAATCGTAGAAGAAGATGAGCTTTTTGTGGCAAATACGGATAAGGAAAAAACACCGACCTACGATGTAAACAGGGCAGAAATCAACACAATTACATCTTGGGCGAAGATGGCTCGAACTGGTGGCATTATTTTGGCAATTGTGTTCTTTGTGATTTCGGTTTTGATTATTTTTAGCACAATTAGGATGGCAATTTTCTCACGCAGGGAAGAAATTTACATGATGAAATTAGTGGGTGCGGATAAACATTTTATTCGTGGGCCGTTTTTGGTCGAGGCGGAAATTTGCGGAACGATTGCTGGCATATTAGGTGGAATTTTGTCTTACGTAGGCTTTAAATTCCTATCGCCAAAGCTAGAGGGGTACGGAATTAACGTGGCGTCAATCAATAATATACTCGATTCAAATCAACTGATTTTAGTGTTTTTGGTATTTATATTGATAGGTATGTTGATTGGGCGAATCTCGGCTAGATTGGCCGTCTCGAAGTACTTGCACAAGACATAGCCCTTATGCTATAATACAAGCATGAGCAAAAACAAGATAAAAACAAAGAAAAAAATAATTTTCCTGTCGGCATGCATGCTAATTTTTGCTTCGTTTTTTGTGCCGACCGTGGTAAATGCCTATACCTGTAAAGTCGGCGATGCTAATTACGAGGCCTGCGAAGAAGCTAAGCAAAATATGATAAACAACAAAAGTGAGGCTAGTACTTATATTAAAAAAGCAGGCAGCGTTTCGGAAATTATCACGCAACTCGATACTGAAATTAGTAGTTTGAATTCCCAAATTCAAGAAAACGAGAACAAGATTACAGAATTAAACACGGAGATTGAAAAGACAGAAAAAGAGTTAAAAGAGGATCAAGAAGCTTTGGCTGAAATGTTGGTTGAGATTCATTTCGAGGACGATGCGGAGCCTATTAGAGTATTGGCTGGTAGCACTTCAATTTCGGACCTTGCTGAAAAACAAGCACGAGAAGAAGTGGCAAAACAGGAAATTGCCGCCACAAGCGAAAAAATCAAGCAAGAAAAGGAAGATTTAGTTCAGAAAAAAACAGAGGTAGAGGCAAAATTAGCAGAAGTTCAAGAAAACCGTGATAGGGTATCATCAAAACGTTCTGAGCAAGAGAGTTTGAAAACACAATACGAACAAAGCGCGGATGACGCATCGCTCGCGGCAAGTTATTGGGAAAATCAGTTGAAAAAGTTAGCCTGGACACCTCCGGCGACTAGCTCTGCGGGTCAAAGAAATTATAACGGGTTGAATAATTATAATATGCAGGGCAATTGTCCACAAGATAACGCCACATATGGGACTTGGTATGGTGGTGCGGTTTGCCAATGCACCAGCTATGTAAGTTGGAAAGCTTATGATACCTTCGGCATCACAAGTTCTTGGGGTGGTCATGCCTATAATTATGTAAATGCTTCTGGATATTACGTGCCTTATACTGGTATTTATACTTATGTAGATAGTAACCCGGCGCCTAGGACCATTGCGGTGGATACTGGTGGTGAATATGGGCACGTGATGTGGGTAGAAAGTGTGAATAGTAACGGCACAATTAACGTGACGGAATATAATGTGAACTGGCCAGCGATTGGCTGTTATGCAGGTGATTTCTGCTCGAGGAATGGCGTTGGTACATATGGTTTGCGATTCGTGCATTTTGAATAAAATTTAATAGAAATTTAAGTTTTTTTTCAAACCAAGTGTGGTAAAATAGTTATTATGAATAAAAAGGTGGAGTGGAAAGAAAAAAAGACTAGTTTAGGCAACGCCATTATTATATCGGCGGTAATGTTGGTAATTGGTGTCGTTGTGGGCGCCAATTGGAATAGCGTGATGGGCGGGTTTGCGCCGTATTTGGGTATAGATTCCAATCAAAGTTCAAGTATAGATTGGTCGCCTTTGAATGAAGTTTACAACAAGTTGGTAAGTTCTTATAATGGTGATATTTCCGAGGAGCAAGTTATTGAGGGGGCTAAGAAAGGTCTAACAGAGTCGCTCGACGATGTCTATACGGTGTATATGGGGGCAGAGGAAACAGAGGAATTTTATGACGATTTACATGGCAATGTGGGTGCGGGAATTGGCGTAGAAATGGGTTTGCGCGATGGTTATGTGCGCGTACTAAGAACTTTGCCGGACAATCCAGCAAGGGAGGTTGGCATTTTGGCAGGTGATATTTTGTATAAAGTAGATGGCGAAGAGGTTTATTCTTTAAGCACGGAGGAGATTTCTAAGAAAGTGCGAGGCGAAGAAGGGACAGAGGTAGAAGTCACCGTAGTGCGTGATGGTGAAGAAAAAACTTTCAAGATGACGCGCGAAACTATAAATAACGTTTCGGCTTATGTGGAATATAGTGGTAAAACCGCCATTGTAACGGTGACGAGATTTGACGAGGATACTGGCACTAAGGTTCAGGGCTTTGCGAACGAGTTTAAAAATAAAGGTGTAGAAAAGGTAATTTTAGATTTGCGTGGTAATAGTGGTGGCTATGTATCTGCGGCGAAAGATTTGCTGAGCCTTTGGATTGATAATGACGTGATTTTGATTCAAAAATCTAAACACTCTGGTGATTCCGAGGAAAAGTCTAGCTCTGGTAAGGCAATTTTGAAAGACATGAAGACTATTGTACTAGTAAATGGCTCAACGGCATCAGCCTCAGAAATTACAGCAGGTGCATTGCAGGATTATGACAAAGCAACCATTGTGGGCGAAAAAACTTATGGCAAGGGCGTGGTGCAAAATTTGTATAATTTATCGAATAGCACAACGTTGAAGGTGACGACTGCAGAGTGGTATACGCCGAACGAGCGTTCGATCAACCAAACTGGTATTACGCCAGATGTAGAAGTTGAGCGTAGTTATGAAGATATTAATGCAATGAAAGACCCGCAGCTGGACAAGGCAAAATCATTGTAGGGTCGGCAAAATGTTAGGCGCTAGAATAAGAAAATAACAGAGGTAAAATGAAAGTAGTAATCGCAACAGCAGTATATCATCCGATGATAAATGGGGTGGCGGTATTTTCACATAATTTAGCAGTAGGGTTGGCAAAGCGTGGTCACCAGGTAATGGTAATTTGCCCATCGCAGACAGGCGAAAGTTATGCTAAAACAATCGATGGCGTAAAGACTGTATTTTTGAAATCGGTAGATGTAAAAATTTATCCAGACCAAATTCATGCGGTGCCAGAAAAAAAGAAATTTTTAGGTTTAAAATGGCCTAGATTATTTTACAAAAATGGATTTAAAGTTTCAGTGTTCCCAGCGCGCGAGGTAAAGGAAGTGCTGGATAAATTTAAACCAGATGTGGTGCATGTGCAGATTTCGGACCCAATTGGGCTGTCGGTGGTTTCGTATGCCAGAAAACAGGGAATCCCGGTAGTGACAACCGAGCACAATCAGCCGGAGGTTTTGACCGAGCCAATGCATATGCCAAAGGTGGTACAAAAACCAGTAAATGCACTACTTTATGACTATTTTTATCATTGCCAGAACAAAAGTGATTTCGTAACAATGCCAACCAAGCAGGCGATTGACAATTTGATTTACGAAAAAGGTAAGGAATTTAAAGTGCCGGTAGCGGCGGTGTCGAATGGGGTAGATTTGTCTAATTTTAAGCCTGGGGAGCCGGCGAAGGAAATTTATAAAAAGTATAATTTGGATGAAAGATTGCCGACGGTTTTATATATAGGGCGAGTGGATCCAGAGAAAAAGGTGGGTTTGGTAGTAGAGGCTTTTTGCATGGCTGAAGAAAATGGGCTGAAGGCACAGTTGATGATCGTAGGCGATGGTGTAGATAGAATTGGGCTGGCTGATGACTTGAAAGGTCATAAAAATATTCATTTTTTGGGTAGAGTTTTGCCACCGGATTTGTATGAACTTTATAAAGTGGGTGATGTTTTTGTGACGGCTTCGGAAATTGAGACTCAGGGAATTGTTTTGATTGAGGCGGCGGCGAGTGGATTGCCTTTGGTAGCGGTAGACAAGGGGGCAGTGGCAGAAGTTTGTAAAGATGGCGAAAATGGCTATCTTTGCCAACCGAAAAATGTTAAAGAAATTAGCGCAGCGATTGTTAAAATTTTATCCAATCGTGAATTGCAAGAAAAATTCAGCAAGGCTTCGGTTAAAATTGCCAGCGAGCATGATTTCGAAAAAACTTTAGATAAGTTTATTAATATTTATACGCATTTAGTTGAAAAATAGCTCGAATAACGTTTCGGACTATTTTTTTGATGGCAGGACCCGTTTAGTGCGATTAGATTACGAAATTCAAGATTTTGGCTTTTTTGACGAAGATGGTCTTTTTGATGCTGCTGGTTAAGTGTTTGGCGACTTTATTGTCTTCTTTGGCTAGTTCGATGATTTTGTTTTCGTCTTCTAAATCGGCAACATTTACTGATAACTTGCCGCGAAGCTTGCCGTTTACCTGGACGATAACTTCTGCAGTATCTGAAACTAGGAATTTTTCGTCCCATTTTGGCCATTCGTCATCCGAATTTAACGATTCGAGCATTTCGGAAGCTAAGTGTGGCGCAAATGGTTTTAATAATTTTGCTAGAGTAATGATATCTTCGGTTTCTGGCGTGGTTTTGTAAAGTTCGTTGACGTATTCCATCAGTGCCGCGACGGCAGTGTTGAAATTGTGGCGATGGATATCTTCGGTAACCTTTTTGATGGTTTTATTGCGGATGGTTGTATTGCGAGATATCAACTCGGATACTTTCGAGAGATGCTCGCTCTCGCCCATCATTATGGGGCGAGCTTCGCTCTTTCCGCTCCCCGTTGGTCGCGGACGCCCTCGAGAAGTATCCTCATTGGTATCCTTACCCTGTTTTCCAAAACAAAGCGTATAGCAACGATTCAAGAAGCGGTAAACACCGCCGACGGAGCGTGGGCTCCAAGCTGCATCGAGTTCGACTGGACCGATGAACATTTCGTAGGTGCGTAAAGTATCGGCACCGTAACCTTCGTCAATTACATCTAATGGGTCGATGACGTTACCTTTAGACTTGCTCATTTTTTTGCCATCCGGCGCGTTAATATAGCCGTGATAAATTAACTTTTTGATTGGCTCGCGGAACGGCAAAAAGCCTTCGTCGGCAAAGAATTTACACCAAAAACGGATATATAACAGATGGGCGACGGCGTGATCGGCACCAACGTAGATGTCGGTCGGGGCCCAATATTTGATGGCTTCTGGGTCCCATGCATGCTCGGAATCGTGCGGGGAAACGTAGCGCCAGAGATACCATGATGAGCAGGCGTAGCCGTCTAAAGTGTCGGTTTCGCGAGTCATTTCTTCTTCGTGAATTTCGCCAGTTTTAGGGTCTTTGACGGGTATTTTAACTTTAAGCCAATCGGTGGCCTTGGCAAGTGCCGAGTGGCCGGAATTATCTGGCTTGTAATCTTCTACCTCTGGAATTAGGACCGGAAGTTGGTCTTCTGGAATCGGATGGGCGTTGCCGTCTTTGTCGTAGACGATAGGAATTGGGCAGCCCCAATAGCGCTGGCGTGAAATTAGCCAGTCGCGCATTTTGTAGGTGGTTTTTGGCGTACCGTATAAGTCGCGGTCTACTAATTCGGTTTCGACAATTGGCAAGTCAAACTTTTCTGCGAACTCACGATCGCGGTCATCCATAGATGGGACGGCCATGATGGCGCCGGTGCCATAACCAGATAAAACATAATCAGCTACCCAAATTGGAATTTTCTCTTTGGTGGCTGGGTTGATGGCGTATGAACCGGTGAAGACACCAGTCTTTTCTTTGTTTTCTTGGCGTTCAATTTCGGATTTTTTGAGAGCGTCGGCTTTGTAGGTCAAAACTTGGTCGCGCGTATCGTTGGTGAGTAAAGTTTCTAGCTCTGGGTATTCAGGGGCGACCACCATGAATGTGGCGCCTAGAATTGTGTCTGGGCGAGTGGTGAAGACTGTGATATGGCGATTATCGTAAAGTTCTTCTTGATTTTTGCCGGCGATTGGAAAATCAATTTCAGCACCGACACTTTTGCCAATCCAATTTTTTTGCATGGTTTTGATTTTATCTGGCCAGTCTAGATTATCGATTTCGCCTAAAAGTTCATCAGCATATTCGGTAATTTTAAAGAACCATTGCTTCATCTTTTTCTTTTCGACTTCGTGACCACAGCGCCAGCAACAGCCGTTTTCGACTTGTTCGTTGGCCAAGACGGTTTGATCGACTGGGCACCACCACTGATAAGATTCTTTTTGGTAAGCTAAGCCTTTTTTGTAAAGTTGCAAAAACCACCACTGAGTCCATTTGTAATACTCTGGGCTAGAGGTATTGATTTCGCGCGACCAGTCGATGGCGTAGCCTAAACGCTTGGCTTGGTTGCGGAAATTGGTAATGTTGGTTTTGGTGACTTCTTGCGGAGCAGTGCCGGTTTTGATGGCGTAATTTTCGGCCGGAAGACCAAAAGTATCGTAGCCAAATGGGCGCAAGACATTTAAACCCTGTTGAGCATAAAAACGTGCCAGAACGTCTACGATGGTAAAGTTGCGGACATGGCCCACGTGAAGACCGGCGCCAGATGGGTAAGGAAACATTTCGGCAAGGAACGTCTTAGGTTTGGCGGAATTTTCGGTGGCTTTGAAAGCTTGCGTTTCGTCCCATTTTTGTTGCCATTTTTTTTCAATTTTGAGTGGGTCATATCTTTCCATAGAGACAATTATACCATGATCTGGTATAATTTAAAGATGGAAATGATTTTGGTATTAGATAATATTCGGTCGTGCTATAACGTGGGTGCGATTCTTAGGACGGCGGAAGGCTTTGGGGTGAGCCGAGTGATTTTGTCTGGCTGGACGCCTAGAGTTCATGACCAAAATTTGCTGCCACATTTGCGTGAGAAGTTGGATAAAGAAATACATAAGACGGCTTTGGGTGCGGAAGACATGCTCGATATTTATTCATCTGGTGATATAATTACAGAGGTAAAAAAGTTACGCAGTGAGGGGTGGCAAATTGTAGGGTTAGAAAATAATATTGATGATGCACGACTTTGTAGATTAGGGGGCGCAAAAGATAGGCTAAGCGATAAAGTTGTACTAATTTTGGGCGAAGAGGTACACGGTATAGATTATTCACTTTATGATATAATCGACCTGTTTTTAGAAATCCCAATGCGCGGGCAAAAAGAATCTTTCAATGTTTCCGTCGCGGCTGGCATTGCGATGTATGGTATAATGGGTTCATGATAAAAGTTTATACTACACCAACTTGTATTTATTGCCATGCTCTGATGAATTGGCTAGATGAAAAGGGGATTGAATATCAAGAAATGGATGCCACGAAGGAGCCTGGAATTTCTGCGGTGCCAGTGACCGAAATCAACGGTGAACGCATTGTGGGTTTTGATCGTCCGGCTATAAAGCGCGCTCTTAAGAATATTTAAGGGTTGAAAAAAATACGGACTGGTGGTAAAATAAAGAAAATATTATATTAATTTAAGGAGCAAAATGCCTGAACCTAAGAAACAAAGTAGCCCACGCAAGACTGGGCTTCGTAGAAGTCATTTGAGGCTCAAGTTGGCACGACGCGTGAATAAAGTTTCACCAGTGAAAGCTTTCGAGACTAAGAAGACCACCCCAAATTTGAAAGTTAAAACTACAAAAACTGCTAAAAAAGCTTAAAAGCGAATAATAAAGGATAGAATATTAAAAATGGCAAGTAATCGACATTTAGGAAGAGTAATTATTTTGCAGAGTTTGTATGAGTATGAAATGCGAACTCTTGCGCAAGACCCCGACGTCGATTTGGATGTGATTGTCGCAAAAAATATTGAACCTTATGAGAAATCATTAGGCGATACGGAATTTGTTTATAATTTAACACACAAAGTGGTAGAGAATTTTGAGGTCCTGGATAAAGTATTAACACCAATAGCGCCAGAGTGGCCAATAAATTCAATTGCGGCGATTGATCGAAATATTTTAAGGATGGGTTTATATGAGCTTTCGGAGTGTGGGGACACAATTCCTCCGAAAGTTGCTATTAATGAAGCTGTGGAATTGGCCAAATCTTTTGGCTCGGAAAATTCATCAAAATTCGTAAATGGGGTTTTGGGCACAGCTCATAAACATCTGGGAATAGAAGAAAAAAATGGACCAAAAAACAAGGGTGACGAGGCCGCAGAGAGCAATGGGGGCAGTAAGCCCACAAAAGAGGCTGGTGCAGCAGCAAGCGCCGAATCGACCAAATCTGGCAACGCGTCAAGTTAATCCTAAAAAACCAGCAGTGGAGCCAACGGCTAAAAGGACTTTTAAAGTCCCTGAGGCGATGCCGGAAAGTCGCGTAAAAGAGACGGCTTTAGACAAAATTAAATCTGCAGTTTTTCGTAAAAAATCAGCTATCCAAGCGATAGTGAGAGAGCCGACTTCTGGTGGGATTGTTTTTCGTATGACTAAAGACCAAAAAGACATCGAAATTTTGCTGATTCAAGATTCTAAGGGCCGTTGGACAATTCCGAAGGGTCATATTGAACCTGGTGAAACGGCTAAGGTAACGGCGCGCAGGGAAATTGCCGAGGAAACTGGGCTGAAAAATGTTTCGGTTTTGACTTGGTTGGGTAAAATTCAATTTAAGTATCGAAGATTAGAAAAATTGGTTTTAATGACGACGCAAATTTACTTGGTTCAGGCATTAGATGCACATGAAGAACCAATTCCAGAGAAGTGGATGAAGGGAATTGCGTGGTTCCCGTTTGCGCAGGCACTCGATTTAATCGAATATGAAGATATCGAAAAATTAATGTTAATTGCGAAGAAAAAGATTCGTGCGGGTGAATTTTAAGGAGGAAAATGGACTATACACCATATGAAGAATTTGCTAAGAATAAATTGGAGATAAAATTTAACGATATAAATTTATTGGTGACGGCTTTGACGCATCGAAGTTACGTGAATGAACATCGTAAAACTCATGAGCACAACGAAAGGTTGGAATTTTTGGGCGATGCGGTTTTGGAGCTAGTTTCTTCGGACTTTTTGTATCGGAATTACAATGAGCCTGAGGGAATTATGACGGCGGTGCGCGCGGCTTTAGTGCGAACAGAGTCGATTGGCGATGCTGGTAAAGAGTTGGGCTATGCACCGTTGGTGCGAATGTCTAAGGGGGAGATGATGGGCTCGGAACGTGCGCACGATTCGATTTTGGCAGATTGTTTTGAGGCGGTAATTGGAGCAATTTATTTAGACCAGGGCTATGAGGCAGCGCGTGAATTTATCGCAAAACATATTTTAGTGAAAATTAATACAATTCTAGAGGAAGAATCTTGGCGCGATCCAAAATCTTACGTGCAAGAATTGGCACAAAAGATTGACGGCGAGACGCCAGTTTATAAAACTATTAAAGAGGATGGTCCGGACCACGATAAGACTTTTACGGTTGGAATTTATGTGGGAGAAACTTTAAAGGGAACTGGCACTGGGCATTCTAAGCAGGAAGCTCAAACTGAAGCCGCAAAAGAAGGTGTTAAAAATTATAGAAAGGATATAAAATGAGTGAAGTTTTTAGAACTGACAGTAATGATATAGTGCGCCGTGAAGACGATGGGGAAGATGAATTTTTCAGTGAGGAAGAATATATTCAGGCCTATCAAGATGCTCCAGAAAAGAAAATGGAAAAACAAGAAAAACCAGAGCGAAGCGAAGAAAGAATGAAAGCAGAAGGCGCGAAGATAAATAAAATTGTTGTGCGGGAAAAACAAAAGGAAACATATTGGTACAAAAAAGGCCAATATGAATAATTTTTTCTAAAATGATGTGATATAATGTGCTTAGTGTTAGTACATTAAGAACGCTGTTGTATTTGACCTAAGGGGGTGATTATGTGTCGAATGAATATTTAATTGAAGCTTATTATGATAACATTGAGAAGTTATTAAAAGAAGCTGCAGCTTATGTAAAGGGTAATGGTAAAAGAAAAAAAGCCGAGATTGATAAAATTACTCCATCCATGAAATATCATAAAGACGAGTACGACAGATTGGTGAAAAAAGTCAACAGGATAGCAACTGACTTAATTGTTTGCCGTGTCCAAAATCCCGAAGTGTTGTTTTATGATTATATTGCTAATACTGATACATATAGGCATAAAATAACCAAAGGTGACAAAAAGGGAGATTTTGACAAAAGAACTATTTCTAGCGCCAGAATAAAAGGTTATCGCAGAATAATTAAGGCATGCAGGGAGGACTTAGTGCCAATTCCTATGCAAACGATGGAAAAAATGTTTCGCGAGACTAAAGAGTATCGCGAAATTCATCGCTAGTTATCCGTATTGCCCTAAGGGTCCTAATTGTAGGGCCCTTTTATTTTGGGGTTTATTTTTTTGTAAAAATGTGATAAAATGGGAAAGTTAATAATTTAAGGAGAAAAAATGCTAGCGATTCGCATGCAACGTAAAGGCCGGGCGCATTACCCGACGTACCGGATAGTCGTCCAAGAATCCCAGCGCCACCCACTTTCGGGGCGCGTAGTGGCTGAGGTCGGCAACTATAACCCACAAACTAAAGCTTTGACTTTGGATAAAGAGTTGGTGGAAAAATACCTCTCTAACGGCGCACAGCCATCAAGCCGTGTGGCGTTTATCTTAAAGAAAAACGGTGTAAAATTACCAAAATGGGTAAAAGGAGCAACCATCAAAAAAGCTGCCGCAAAGCACGCAGATAAATTGCGCAAAAATCAGCCAAAAGAAGAACCTGTAGTTGAAGAGTCAACAGAGGAAACTGTGGCTGAAGCAGCGGAATAAAAATAAAAAATAGTCTCTTCACGAGACTATTTTTTGTGCTATAATTGTTATTGTAATAATAAAAATGGAGGAAATATGGCGACTATCGACCAGCAATTCGTAGAATACATCGTAAAAACTTTAGTCAATAATCCTGAGAAGGTTTCCGTCGAACGCAAAATTGACGAAAAAGGTGTGCTGTTGTCCCTAAACGTAGATCCATCGGATGTGGGCAGAGTTATCGGAAAGAGAGGAGTAACCGCGCAGGCGATTCGTGTGCTTTTGCGTGCTTTGGGTACCAAGCAAGATGCGCGTTACAATTTGAAGATTGTAAATACCGACGAGGAAGGCGAACATGAGGCTCCGGTAAAAGAAGCTGAAACCGAGACCAAAGACGCCGAAGAAGAGGAAGAAACGTCTGAATTGGCAGAAAAAACTCGCGCAGAGTTGGCAGATTTGGATGATCTAGATATTTAATTTTGTCGAAAAAAGTGCTTGCATTTTGAATTTTAGCGTGTATAATTAAACATAAGCTAACTAACTGCGAGTCGGCTTAAAAACACAAATAAAGTTGAGAGTTTTATCTATGTCTAAAAAGGCGCCTTCCGTTGAGGTGCTTTTTTGGTTATTTTTTCAAAAAAATGGGTTGCAATTTTTGAAATAATACGGTAAAATGGGCTACAAGAAGTAGTGTGCCTAATTTTTGTGTAAATCTAGAAGTAGCGAGGCTAGATGGTGGATTAGGCAGTAATCTTCAAGCGCTAAAGATTAATAACACTAATAAAAAAGAGGTAGAATGGCTACAAAACCGAAGTTAGGTGAAAGAGTATTTTTCACCGAAGGCGACCAAGCTTTGCCAATTCCGGATCTTACAGCACACCAAAAAGATTCGTGGGCAGACTTTGTCGAAAACGGACTACGGGAAGTTTTTGCTGAGCTAAATCCAATCGAGGACTATACTGGTCAAAAACTTGCCTTAAGGTTCAAAGACTATTATTTTAAAGATCCAAAGGAAACAGAAAAAGAGGCCAAATATAATTTGGCAACTTACGAAGCGCCTTTGCATGTCTTGGTAGAGTTAGAAAACAAAGTAACTGGCGAGAAAAAGGAACAAGATATTTATTTTGGTGATTATCCGTGGATGACTGAGCGTGCAACGTTTATTATTAACGGCACTGAGCGCGTGATTGTGTCACAGTTGATTCGTTCGGCTGGTGTGTTCTTTAACGCTATGACAATTGGTCTGAAAAGATACTACGGTGCCAAGGTAATTCCTGGTCGTGGCGCTTGGCTCGAGTTTGAAACTGCGGCAAATGGTGCAATTTTTGTGAAAATCGACCGCCGTCGCAAAATTCCAATTACAACTTTCTTGAGAGCATTGGGCCTCACTAAGTCTGAAATTAAGAAAAAATTTGCCAATATCGACAATGGCGAACGAAGCTATATCGAGGCGACATTTGATAAGGATACCGCTTCAAACCAAGGCGAGGCTTTGCTCGAAGTTTATCGTCGTTTGCGACCTGGTGATTTGGCGACCGTGGAAAATGCACGTTCGATGATTGAACGCATGTTCTTTGACCCTAAACGCTATGATTATTCTAAGGTTGGTCGCTTTAAGATTAATCGTCGTTTGGGCTTGGATACGCCAAATGAGCCAGAGTTTAGAACTTTACAAGTCGATGACGTGGTGGCGATTATCTCTGAGATTATTCGCCTAAACAACACGCAAGAAGCGCCAGACGATATCGACTCGCTTAGTAATCGTCGCGTGAAATGCGTGGGTGAATTGGTACAACGCCAATTCCGCTTGGGTATGCTTCGCTTGCAACGCAATATTTTGGATAGAATGTCAATGGCAAACCCAGAAGAGGTGACTCCGTCACAACTTTTGAACTCTCGCCCAGTAGTGGCTGCAGTAAAGGAATTCTTTGCTACCTCACAACTTTCGCAGCTGATGGACGAAGTTAACCCATTTTCTGAACTTGCACACAAGCGTCGTTTGAGCTCGATGGGTCCTGGCGGTTTGACGCGTGAACGCGCCGGTTTTGACGTGCGCGATGCTCACCCAACTCACTATGGTCGTATTTGTACGGTTGAGACCCCTGAAGGTGGTAACGTAGGCCTAGTGCTTAACTTTGCGACTTATGCACGAATCAATGAATATGGCTTTATCGAAGCGCCATATCGCGTGGTGAAAGATGGCAAAGTTACTGACGAAGTAATTTATATGGATGCAGATACCGAAAACGACATGGTAATTGCAGATGCCTCTGTGAAATTAGATAAAGATGGCAAGTTTGTGGAAGAATGGGTGTCGGCTCGTGTGCATGGCGCGCCAGCCCAGGTGGAAGCCAGCAAGGTTACTCATATCGATGCAGCGCACAAAGAGATTTTGGGAACTTCTGCTTCACTAATTCCATTTGTCGAGAAAAACCGTGTTGACCGTTCTTTGATGGCTTGCGCCATGCAAAAACAGGCGGTGCCTTTGCTCAGGCAAGATAACCCAATTGTGGGGACCGGTATTGAGGGTGAAATCGCTAAAAATACTTCACAACTCGTGATGGCTACTGGCAAAGGTGTGGTGAAAAAAGCGGACGGCGAATCTGTTATTGTGACTTACGACAAGGGTGGCGATGTAGAATATAAACTTCAACATTTTGAAAAGACTAATGACGACCGCTGTTACAACCAACGCACTGTAGTGGCGCGTGGACAAAAAGTCAAAGCCGGCGACATCTTGATTGAGGGCGCTTCAATTAATGACGGTGAATTGGCGCTTGGGCGCGATTTGTTGGTCGCCTTCATGCCGTGGCGTGGTTACAATATGGACGACGCGATTGTGATTTCTAACCGTTTAGTTGAGGACGACACTTTAACCTCTATCAACATCAAAGATTTTGATGTGGAAGTACGTGAAACTAAACTTGGCCCGGAGCAAGTGACCCGCGATATTCCAAACGTTTCCGAACATTCTTTGCGACATTTGGGTGAAGATGGCATCGTGGTGGTCGGCTCTGAAGTAAAAAATGGCGACATCTTGGTAGGCAAAATTACGCCAAAGGGCGAGCAAGAGTTGTCTTCTGAAGAGCGTTTGCTCCGTGCTATCTTTGGCGAAAAGGCTAAAGATGTGCGTGACACTTCGGTACGTATGAACGGAACTTCTACTGGCAAGGTGGTAGACGTGCGTGTTTATACTCGCGAACAAGGTCATGATCTTAAAGCCGGTGTGATTATGCAGATTAAGATTTTCGTAGCCGAAATGCGTAAGATTGGCGTTGGTGATAAGTTGGCTGGTCGTCACGGCAACAAGGGTGTGGTATCGAAGATTTTGCCAGTTGAAGATATGCCGTTCATGGAAGACGGAACTCCGATCGATATCGTGCTTTCGCCAATGGGCGTGCCTTCACGTATGAATTTGGGTCAGCTCTTTGAAACGCATTTAGGTATGGCTGCACGTGCTTTAGGCTACAAAGTTGCAACTCCATCCTTTAACGGTGTGCCAGACGAAATAATCAGCAGTGAGCTGGAAAAAGCTGGGTTTAACCGTGATGGTAGAGTTCAACTTTACGATGGCTTGACTGGTGAACCGTTTAACGAGCGTACTTCGGTGGGCGTGATGCATATGCTTAAGCTACACCACATGGTGGAAGATAAGATTCACGCACGTTCAACTGGTCCATACACAATGGTAACTCAGCAGCCGCTTGGTGGTAAGGCTCAAAATGGTGGTCAGCGCTTTGGGGAGATGGAGGTCTGGGCACTCGAGGCTTACGGTG
>CAZEYN010000006.1:26812-27451 GCA_964516075.1 uncultured Candidatus Saccharibacteria bacterium
CAACTACCCTTCAAGAGATGCTTACCATTAAGTCCGATGACGTTTATGGTCGTGCTAAGGCTTACGAGGCGATTATCAAGCACGAACCGATTGAGGGGCCAAAGCTTCCAGAAGGCTTTAACGTGCTTGTGAAAGAACTTCAAGGCTTGGGCTTGAAGATGGACTTGTTAGACCACGGCGAATCGGCAGATGCTGGCGACGTGATTGAAAAAACTTCAAAAGAAATTGAAAAAGACAGAGATGATCAAACAATTTATGATCAACATAAAAAAGATGCTGAACCGCAAATTTTAGATTTGGATGACGCTGAAGCAGAGGCTATGATGGCGGAAGAAGGTATCGAAATAAAAGAGGTTGACGAAGATGGAATAGTTGACCTCGGAGAGGAGCTCTAAGATGGCGTGGATGGATAATTTCATTAGTGCTTCAGATTTTGACTCGATTAGGTTATCGGTCGCAAGTCGCGATGATATCTTGAACTGGAGTTATGGCGAAGTTACTAAACCAGAAACAATCAACTATCGCACCCAAAAACCAGAACGAGATGGTTTGTTTTGCGAAAGAATCTTTGGACCAACTAAAGATATTAATCCGCATGATAGCAAGTTGAAAGGCGTGCGCTCGCGCGAGGCCGCAGTT
>CAZEYN010000007.1:0-22666 GCA_964516075.1 uncultured Candidatus Saccharibacteria bacterium
TGGCGGTTGCGACTGGTTTGATTACGATTGCTTTAAGGCAGGCGATTGTGATTTTGTTAGTGATGATTTCTCCACTTGCGATGGTGGCATGTATCTTGCCAAATACGGAAAAATGGTTCAAAAAGTGGAAAGAGCTTTTTGCTAAAATGTTGATATTTTACCCAATGTTCTCTCTATTATTTGGGGCATCAAGTTTGGCTGGTTTCGCTATTATTATGAGTGCTAAAAGTGGTTTTGGGATATTGCTCGGTATGGCGGTGCAAATTTTCCCGTTGTTTTTCTCTTGGAAATTAATGCAGATGTCTGGAACAATATTGGGCGACATAAACACCAAGATGAGAGGTATGACTGCAAGGCCATTGGCTGCCAACAGGGCTTGGGCTGGTTCACATAAGGCGGTAACGGCTGGCAAATATGGATCAAAAGAAAATCCAGTAACGCCAAGTTTGAGATTAACGCAATTTTTGTCTAAAAGAAGCGTTGAAAGAGCAGAAAAAACTAAAGATTATGCAAGTACTATACAGGCTAGAGGCTTGGCTTATACGGCGGGCAGAAATTATAAAAGAGATAGAAAAACCGGTAAACGCGTGATGTCGAAAAGTGGCGAAAGAGCGTATTTGGATCAAGCTAGGAGAATGCAATATCAAGCGGTTATGGATGACCACAATGTGGATTTTAATGAAGGCTTAGCTGATTACTTCTCTGGTGATGCCAACCAAAAGAGCAGATTGAACCGCTTAGATATGATGAATATGAATGCTGCAGGAAGTTTGAAAATGATTAGCGCTCGTGGCATGCAGGTAGACTATCATAATGCAGAAGGTTTCCACAAGGCTATGGAAGGTGCGATTAACGCGCATGTAGATTTGGAAAATGGTTTTGAATATATGGTAGATAGTAATGGCGAATACGTGCTTGATGAAAATGGCAATAAGATTAAAGTTAAGAGAAAAACGCATAAGTTCCATTTGGACCCAAATAATATTGAAGCTTCTGCTGAGATGGCGCGATACAATAGCATGTATCAGATTATGCACGGGAACGAGTTGGATACGCAATTTATTGCGGCGGTTGCGTCGAATAGCTATGAGACGCAAAAAAATATCATTTCGTCCCAGTATCAGAAGTATTTTGAGTTGACTCCGTCATCTAAGGATGTTGTTTATAAGTTGACCGAATTTACAAAAAGACAAGATGCCAAGAATTATATTGATGCGATTGTGCCTGGGTTGAGAATTTTGAATCAGCGAGGCGATACTGATATTGTGCGCGAGCAAATAGAAAATATATTGAGTGGTGGTGACGGCGTAGAACTTGGGACGCATGCATCACAGGCGTTGGCAAGCTTCTTGATGTTTGAAGTGAAAGATGGTGACCCGATTTTGAGAAGGTTTGGTAAATATATTAACCTTGAGACAGCACAAGTTTACAACAAGAATAAACGCCAAAATACTAAATTTACTTACGATGAATTTATCACTGGTGAATACCAAGATTGGGATGCCAATGATCCAACAATTAAAAAGGTTGGTAAATCTAAGCAGGATATCGTAAGGTTGATGAATGGTACTTCGCTGGATGGTATCGAGAGAACAACGCTTGGTAGCTTGGATGATGCGTTGAAGAAAACCTATACTGATGCTAATGGAAAATTAGATGAGAAAAAATATCTTGCAAGACGTAAAGAGGTGGAAAATTCTATGACGCCTGCATTGATTTCTGCAATACAGAAATTTCCTTCTGGTAGCGAACAAATTAAAGCCGCGACTGCTTTCTTGACTGGTATAAACAATGGAACGCCGAGATGGGAAGATGAGGAAGACGCTTTGTATGGTAGTGAATATGCAGAGGCTTACTTCCGTAATAATGCAATAAGCTATATTAGAAACCAGACACCTTCTCAGATTCTTGGTATGCGTTCAGATTTGAAAGATGCATTGGTTGAACATTTCGCGAACGAATATTTACATGATAGTTCCGACAATGAAACTATTGACGAGCGTAAGAAAAAATACGAAAAGCAGAAAGCGAAAATTATGGATAGATATAAGAATGAGCCAGATGCAGAAAAGGCTGAAAGTATGCGCAAGGCTGATTTGCAAGATTTGAAGATGGATATTGCCGGTAGGCAAATGCGTAAAGAATTGGGTGAAACTGGTAAGTTGGCGCAGATTTATGAATCTAGACATTCTGGCGCAGCAAACAATGCTAAAGACTGGGCGCGTAAAATGGTTGGCTTGGAAGATCTTGATGCACTTCGTAAAGAGGTTAAATATTATAACGAAAAAGCAAAAGCTGATGATAAGGCAAAGGCCGAACCTGAAGCCGCAGACGAAGATGGTTTTGGAAGAATTTATGACGAAGGATTAAAGAGCGGACTTTTGGCAAGATTGGAAAAAATATATGAAGATTCATCAAGCTATGATATAGAAGATTTTTATGATGCAACATATGAATTATTAGAAAAACATTTTGGGGACTCCGTGATAATTAGAAAGTATGAAAGATACAAAAAAGATTATCCTAGCGCGACAATTTATGATTTGAATGATTGGCTAAAGAACGAGTTGAGCGACTTAGACAATTATCCTGGCGCTAATTCAAGATAATTTGCTTACGTTTGTCATAAAAGATATGTTATAATAAAGATATGGCACAGTATAAAGTCCCTCAGGATGTTGAGGCAGATGATAAACTTTTGGGGCCGTTTAGTTTTCGGCAGTTTGTCTATCTTTTGATTGCTGGGGCGCTTTTGGCGTTGGCAATTGGCTTATTTCAATTGTTTCCAGTTTTAGTAATAATTCCAATACCGTTTATTTTGTTTTTCTTGGCTTTGGCTTTGCCTCTGAAAAAAGACCAGCCGATGGAGACTTATCTGGCGGCACTTTTGTCATTTTATTTAAAACCAAGAAAACGCACTTGGAAGTCTGGGCAAAGAGAAACGACAATAAATATTACGGCGCCAAAAATTGTGGATGATATTAGAACCAAGGATATAACTAGTGAAGAGGCGACTAATAGATTGTCGTTCTTGGCAAATATTGTTGATACCGAGGGGCGAGCGATTAAAAATGTTGGCACAGGTAGCCAAGTGAATGATGAACTAAAAATGGAGGCGAAAACAGCTAATGATATGTTTGAAAATTACCAATACGATAATTTAGAGAAAACAATTGCAGATGATGAAAATAAAAGACATGCGGAAGTGGTGAATAAAATGAAAGAAGCGATCGCAGAGAATGAAAACATCACACATGAAGTAGTAAAAAGGCAGGAAGATAATCAATCTGTAAGAGAGGCAAATTATGGCTCGCCAACGATTATCATGCCGGGTGCGCCGATAAAAAATACACCTGTGGAAAAGTCTAATGTAGTTTATCCGAAAAAAACTGAAAAAACTCAGGCGAAACCTAGTATAATGGAATTAGCGAATAATCCTGATTTTTCTGTCGCCACTATCGCAAAGGAAGCTAATCGTATAAACAGAAAGGAAGATGGTGAAGTTTTTATTTCACTACACTAAAATATGAATCCACAACAGATGAACCAAAATATGGCAATGCCTGGGCAAAATTCTCAAATGCAGGGGCAACCTATGATGCCGCAAAATAATAGACAAGTCATGGGGCAAGCCGCGGCAGCTCCGGTAGTGAATAAAGATGATCTGAATTCGACTCAGGCGACACTGTTGATTTCTGAGATTCGAGATAATGTAGTGATTATGAAAGATGGCTCGTTTAGGGCGGTGGTGGCTTGCCAGTCGATTAATTTTGATTTAATGAGCGACGTGGAACGCGAGGGGGTAGAGATTGCTTATCAGAACTTTTTGAATTCTTTGAAATTTACAACACAGATTTTGGTGCGTTCACAAAGAGTGGATATTGGGCCATATATTGAAAAATTGGTAAATATGCGAAAAAATAACGACAATATGTTGCTCGGTGTTTTGATGGACGATTATATTAACTTTATTGATATATTGTCGCAAGAAGCAAACATTATGGACAAGTCGTTCTTTATTGTGGTGCCATATTATGCTTCGGCAGATGCTGAAAAAGCATTGCAAGAAACAAAGAATTTCTTTAAAACGTTTTCACGAAACAAAGCGCCGGAAATTACGAAAATTGATAGACTGACTTACGAAAAAGCTCTGACGGAGTTAAATAATCGTATTGATTCGGTGGTTTCTGGGCTGGCACAAATTGGGATTCATTCGGTCAGATTAGACACTAAAGAATTGGCGGAGCTTTATTATAATTTCAATAATCCAGATACGGCGGTTAACGAGCCTTTGGTAGATTTTTCGAAATTAGCAACGATGTATGTAAAAAAGGGTGAACCAAATGGAGATAAGATAAATGGCTAAAAAGAGACAATTAACAGCGGCGGAAATTGCGGCTCAAAACGAGGCAATGGAGGCGGCAGAGATTCAGCAGGCTTTTGAACAGGGGACTAATACGCTGCGCGATTTGATTTCGCCGTCGGCAATTGAAATTCATTCAGATTATTTTCGTTTAGGAAATAAATATGGACGAACTTTGTATGTCTATGGTTATCCGAGGATGCTTTATACTGGTTGGCTTTCGCCAATAATCAATATTGATGAAGTGCTGGATGTGTCGATGTATATTTATCCAGTGGAATCTGCAATAGTAATGAAGAATTTGCGTACCAAGGTGACGCAACTTGAAGCTTCATATAATTTAAATGCCGAGAAAGGCAAAGTAAGAGATCCTGGGTTAGAGGCGGCGATTAATGATGCAGAAGAATTGCGTGACCAATTGCAGGTGGGGGCAGAGAGGTTTTTTCGTTTTGGGCTTTATATTACGCTATGGGCAGATTCTTTGGAAGAAATGAAATTCGTGCAGCAAAAAATAGAGACTATTTTGGGTCAGCAAATGGTTTTTTCGAAGGTGGCAAATTCGCAGCAAGAGCAGGGTTTGAATTCGGTAATGCCACAGTGTATGGACCAGCTGCAAATTCGTAGGAATATGAATACTGGTGCGATTTCAACTTCTTTCCCGTTTACGTCGGCTGATTTAACACAAGACAAGGGAATCTTGTATGGCGTGAATATGCATAATAATGGGTTGGTGATTTTTGATAGATTTAGTTTGGAAAATGCCAATATGGTGGTGTTTGCGAAATCTGGTGCTGGTAAGTCGTTTGCGGTGAAGTTGGAAGCTTTGCGTTCAATGATGATCGGCGCGGAAATCTTAATTATTGATCCTGAGAACGAATATCAAAAGTTGTGTGATGCGGTGGGCGGTTCGTATATTCGGTTGTCTTTGAATTCGGATGTGCGAATTAATCCGTTTGACTTGCCGAAGGTGGTGGACGCGGAGGATGCAAATGATGTTTTACGTGCTAATTTAGTAACTTTGCACGGCTTGTTTAGATTGATGTTGGGTGGGAATCAAATATCTTCGTCTGGACAAGTAGTGCCGGCTTTAACGGCGAACGAAGAAGCAGACTTGGATCAGGCTTTGATTGATACTTATGCAAGAGCTGGAATTACTTCTGACCCATTGACTCATCAGTCTACGCCGCCGACAATTGCCAATTTATACGATACGCTTTTACATATGGGTGGTTCTGGTCCGCAATTAGCGCAACGCTTGCGCAAGTATACGACTGGGACTTTTGCTGGAATATTTTCGCAACAATCTAATATAGATATAAATAATCAGATGGTGGTATTTAATATTCGTGACTTAGAGGATGAACTGAGACCGGTGGCGATTTATATTGTTTTATCGCATATTTGGAATATTATTAGAGCCGAACAAAAGAAGCGTTTGCTGATTGTGGATGAGGCGTGGCAGTTGATGCAACATGAAGATTCGGCAAACTTTTTGTTTTCTTTGGCGAAGCGTGCTCGAAAATATTATTTGGGCTTAACGACAGTGACGCAGGATGTGGAAGATTTTATGAGTACCAAAATGGGGCGAGCAATTGTGGGGAACTCTTCGATGCAGTTACTGTTGAAACAATCTGCTGCGGCGGTGGATGTTTTGACTGATGTGTTTAAATTAACAGAAGAAGAAAAACGTAGATTGACGAGTTTTCCGGTTGGACAAGGGTTGTTCTTTGCTGGGCAAAACCATGTACATATTCAGGTGATTGCTTCGGAGACCGAAGAAGGGTTGATTACTACTAATCCAGCGCAGAAGCAGTAAGTTTTCTGGCCACGCTTATTAGACTGAACGGGTCCTGCCGGACTTTCTTTCCCCCAAAATTTTGCAAGCAAAGATTTTGGGGGTCTCCCTAAAAGTTCGTCACCCGTTCACTGGAATTTTTATGACTCATTTATACTTATTTAAAAATATTATTTGGCACTCTTGCGTTTTGAGTGCTAATCGTGTATAATAGAATCATGGCAAAACGTGATTATTATGAAATTTTGGGCGTGTCTAAAAACGCTTCAGATGATGAAATAAAAAAGGCTTATCGAAAATTAGCTGTTAAATATCACCCAGATAAAAATCCTGGGGATAAAGAGGCAGAGGCAAAATTTAAAGAGGCTTCGGAGGCTCACGAGGTTCTTAGTGATAAACAGAAACGCGCGCGTTATGATCAATTTGGTCATGCTGGTGTAGGTGGGGCGGGAGGTAATCCATTTGGCGGGGGAAATCCTTTTGGCGGTGGTAATCCGTTTGGAGGTGGTAATTTTAACGGACAGACGTTTAATTTTGATTTTGGTAGCGGTGGTTTGGATGATATTTTGGGTAGTATTTTTGGATTTGGTGGTGGCGCAAGAAGGCCACGTAAGGGGGCAGATTATCAAACATCGGTAACGGTGACTTTTGAGGAAGCAATTTTTGGGACTAAAAAATCTATTAATGTGGACGGCAAAGAATTAAAAGTCAAAATTCCAGCGGGAATTGATGACGGAATGTCTATTCGCTTGCAAGGTAAAGGTGGGCCGGCACCAGATAGTTCTGGTGTAAAAGGCGATTTATATGTGCGCGTAAGAGTGAAGCCACATAAGCATTTAACACGCGAAGGTACGATTATTTTATCCGAAAAGAGAATTGATATGGTAGATGCGGCGCTTGGTTGTGAGGTGGATGTTGAAACCGTGGATGGGAACGTGACGATGAAAGTGCCTGCCGGGACACAAAGTGGAACGCCATTTAAATTGTCTGGGCATGGAGTGCCGTTTAGAGCGGATGGCGATAGAGGACCGCATATTGTAACCATTATCGTGGAAACACCAAAGAATTTAAGCAAAAAGCAAAAAGAGTTGCTCGAGGAATTTAAAGGTGCCAAAAAACGTGGGTTTTGGGGATAATTTCACCTTTGTGATATAATTATTCTAAAATTCGAGGAAAATAAAATGCCGGAGTTGCCAGAGGTTGAAACTATCCGTCGTGGGCTGGATAAATTTATTGTAAAAAAGAGATTGAAAAATGTTGCAGTCTTGTGTGATAAATCTTTTATTGGCGAGAATTTTGTTGGGGAATTGTTAAGAATACGAAGGTTTGGCAAAGCGTTGGTGCTAGATTTTGATAATGGAAAATCTTTGATGATTCATTTAAGGATGACTGGGCAATTGATTTTTGACCCGCAAAATGGGGAACGTTATGCGGTCGGGCACCCGAGCGAAAATTTTGTGGTGAAATTGCCGAATAAACAAACGCGCGTGATTTTGAAATTTGATAATGGTATTTTATATTTTAACGATCAGAGGAAATTTGGGTTTATTAAAGTTTTAAATACAGACGAAGTAGTGAAGGATGATTTTATAAAAAAATTAGCAAAAGAGCCATGGGAAATGACGGTTGATGAGTTTTACGAAAAATTGCAAAAGCATAAAAATGCTTTGATTAAAGCTGCGATTTTAGACCAATCTATGATTTGTGGGCTGGGAAATATTTATGCGGATGAATCGCTTTTTACGGCTGGAATTCATCCGGAGCGTAGGGCGGGGACTTTGACAAAAAAAGAAGCTGAAAATTTGTTAATGGCCGCACGTGAAGTGATGACGAAATCGATTGATTCTGGTGGGTCGACAATGGCGACTTATGTGAAAGCGGATGGGACACGAGGAGATTATTTGGAGAAATTTGCGCAAGTTTTTCGAAAAGAGGGGCAGAATTGCGCACGTTGTGGGACGAAAATTGAGAAAATTAAGGTGGCTGGGAGGGGGACTCACATTTGCCCAAATTGCCAGAAAAAGGAGAAATAAATGATTAAAATTTTTGTTGGCGATGATCGTGTGAGAGCGCAAAAAGAAATCGTGAAATTTTTGGGCGATGATTATGAAATAGTGGAAGGAGCAGAGCTTGAGCTAAATGATTTGCCGAGTATTTTTTGCGGCGGTTCGTTGTTCCAAAAGAATCGACAGATTTTGATTCGTGATTTAAATGAAAACAAAATGGTTTTTGAAAAAATAGAAGATTATATAAACACACCGCATAAAATTGTGATTTGGGAGATGAAGCTTGACAAACGTTCGGTGGTTTATAAAAATTTAAAAAATAAAGTCGAGATAAAGGAGTTTGCTTTAAAACAAGACGCAAATTTTGGGATAGTTTTTGATATTTATAAAACAGCAAAACGCGATGGAAAAAAGGCGGTTGCGATGTTGAAGGAAATCGAGAATGAAGAAGAGCCGATTCAATTTTGCGGACTTTTGGTTTCGCAGGCTTTGAAAGATTATAAAAGCCATCCTGGTGTAAAAGAAAAGAGAGCTCTTTTGGAACTCTCTAAACTTGATTTGAATTTGAAAACTACTTCTGTGCAGCCTTGGTTGCTTTTGCAGTCGTTTTTGCTGCAGGTTTCTTCGTGGTAGTTTTAGCTACGGATTTGGCGGCGGCTAACTTGACGCCAGATTTTTTAGCCATTTGATGTAATTTGGCTTTGCGACGTGCAGCGGTGTTTTTCTTCATTAAATCTTTTTTGACGGCTTTGTCGTATTCAGATTGAGCTTTGGAAAGATTTTCTGAAGTTGGATTTAACTTGAAAGCCTTTAATGCGGCTTTGATGTCTTTCTTGATTTCTTTATTGTGCTCGGTTCGCTTTTCGGCTTGCCTTGCAGCCTTCTTGGCAGATTTAATAATCGGCATTTTATTCCTATTTAGTTAAAAATTATTACTTCTTATTATTATAGCGTATTTTAAGAAAAAAGTAAAGGGGTTACTTGAAAAATGTCTCTTGCGATTTTGAAGTGCTTATGATAACATGAAAGGAGAAAGGTAAAAATGCCAGAAGACAATACACCTATTAGTCCAGTGATGCCACCAGTTGATGTCACGACACCTGATAATAGTGACTCTACTTTTGCTATACCGGCTTCGAATAATCCGGCAGCAATGGTTGCTCCAGCTGTAAATGATATGCCAGCAGCAGATGCTATGCCGACTGAAGATGTTGCAGTTCAGGATAGTTCTACGGTGGATGCGCCAGTTGATGAGAATATTTCAAACGATATAGTTGCGGAAGCTGCGCCTGCGGATGGGACGGAAATTTATCCAGAAGTGATTGGCAAGATCCGTGAAGCTAAAAATATTTTAGTGGCGTTATCTAGCGATCCATCAGTGGATGAAATGGCGGCGGCGATTGGCCTGTCGCTCTATCTTGATAAGCTAGGAAAACACGTGACGGCGATTTACTCTGGCGTAACCCCAAATGCCTTGGAGTTTTTGAAACCGGAAGAAACTTTTGAGCCAACGGTGGACGCTTTGCAAGATTTTGTGATAGCATTAGATAAAGAAAAGGCAGACCATTTGCGTTATAAAATTGACGGCAACTTTGTGAAGATTTATATTACGCCGTATAAGACGCGAATTGCTGAAAATGATTTGGAATTTTCATATGGTGATTTTAATGTTGATTTAGTTTTAGCACTTGACGTAGCAAATGGAATTGATTTGGATGACGCTTTGCGCGAGCATGGTCGTATTATGCACGATGCGGTGATTATTAATATTTCCACGAGTAAGCCTGGCAAATTTGGTGAAATAGAGTGGAGCGATAAAACTGCAAGTTCGGTTTCTGAAATGATTGCGAAATTGCTTTATAGTGTGAACAGTGATGTAAATATCGAAAAAGAAGAGGCTACGGCATTTTTGACTGGTATTGTGGCGGCGACGAATCGTTTTTCGAGTGCTAGCACTACGCCTGAAACTATGCAAATGGCTTCTAAATTGATGAAGTCTGGCGCTAATCAGCAATTAATTTCTCAAAATATTACTCCGGATATCGAAAATGAATTATTCTCAATATCTGGTAGTGCAGCAAGAAAAAATGGCGACCCGACAAAGTTAGAGATAGATCATAATGTGAATGGTGGTGGTGATAACGATAATGCACAAGAGGTTGATGCGGTTATTACAGAAAAAGAAAATACTTTGCTTGATGACTTGAAGGCTGCTGAGGCAAGTTTGGCGCAAGCTGGTGTTGATACTGCAGCTGAACCAAGTCAAGAACCTTTGAGAATTAATTCTAATGACAGCGTGAGCGAGCCGACTTTAGAAACGCAAACAGAATCTGCCATGGAGCCACAACCAGAAGCAACTGCGGAACCTGAGCCGGAAATTGTAAAATCTGAGCCGGGAATTGAGGAACCTGAGTTCAAAACTACAGAAGAGCCGGCCGTAGAAAATAATGCCTATTTAGAAGAGCCTACCGAAGAACATCAAAATGAAAATGCGGAAAGTAGCGTGGATGAATCTCCTATTTTGGAGCCTGGAGCTGAAAAAGTGATTCAGCCTTCTAGTGATTTTGCTAATAATATTCAGGGTGATGATAGTAGTGAAAAATATGGAAAGATGCTGGAGGAGGCTTTGGGTGATGTAGAAGCGACAAATACTCAAACCGAGCAAAACCCGGCAATGATGAGTGCGCCAGAAGTGCCGACTACGCCGGAAATTAATGGTGTGCCAGAGATGAATTATGCTGTAACGAACAATGAGGCGATTCTCCCTCCGCCACCGATGCCACCTGTAGACGTGAATAGTTCTATTCCACCAGCTCAGGCTCCGGTAGATTTTAGTGAAGCATCTTTACCGACTGTCGAGCCGATTATGCCAGCAGCACCACCGGTTGAACCGACTTTGAATTCGCTTGGTGAACAACCAGTTATGCAGGATCAAATTTATACTTCGCCGACTACTGATCCAGGAGCGTTTAAAATACCTGGCGCTTAAACTTGATTTTTTGAAATAAATGCGCTATAATTAATTGTAGTGGATTCGTAGCTCAGTTGGTTAGAGCGCTGCCCTGTCACGGCAGAGGTCGCGAGTTCGAGTCTCGTCGGATCCGCCACATAGTGCTGCATCGCTATCGCGATGCAACAAAAATAGAGATACCGTTGTTACCAATCGGATCCGCCACAAAAATAGAATACGCCTCTAAGGCGTTTTTTGTTTAGGTTTGGGGTTGTATTATCTGTATAACTGTGGTATAATTGGAGCAATATGGCTATTAAAGTTACTAGAAAAGACCAGGGCGAGGCGAACGAAAATATTATTCGTCGTTTTAACCGTAAAGTTCTACAGAGCGGAATTATGCCTTTAAAGAAGTCGCAAATGCGTTTTAGTAAACCAATTTCTAAACGCGAGCGTCGTTCGAAGGCCATTATCCGTGAGGTTCGCAAAGCTGAAAAGACAGAGAGAATCAAATTAGGACTTAAGTAAAGTTAACCCCCGAAAGGGGGTTTTCTCATGGTATAATTTATACAGAAAAGGAGAAAAGATGATTGTATTGTTAGGATTGGCTGGTTCTGGAAAAGGAACACAGGGGAAAATTTTGTCAGAGATTTTTGGCTGGAAATGGCTTTCGGTAGGGGAAGCAATTCGCCAAACGGGAAAATATAAAGAAATGACGGATGCTGGAGAGTTAATACCGGACGAGGACGTAGTGAAATTAATGGGTGAGCGAATTCAGAAAGCCGAAGAAGAGGGTTTTGATGTAGTTTTGGATGGTTATCCACGCGACGAGGCGCAGGCAAGATATCTGACAGAAACAATGCCGGACAAAATTGATGGAGTGATTGTGATAGATGTGCCAAAAGAGGAATTATTCAGAAGGTTAGCTTTGCGCGGTAGGGACGACGACAAAGAAAGAGCCAGTATTGAGCGACGCTTTATGTTTTTTGATAATAATATAACACCGATGATAAATTTATTTAAAGGTAAAAATATTCCAGTTGAATATGTGAATGGGGTTGGGTCGGTCGAAGAAGTCGCAGGGCGTTTGGTGGCTGTGGCTAAAGAAATGAATCCTGATGCTAGAGAACAAGAAAATGATGTGAATAATGATGGGACTGAACAAAGTTATGGTGAATAAAGAAACGGCAGACGAAAAAACTTTACAAGAAAAAATTATCGCAATGCGAGAGGGTGGAAAAATCTTGGGGAATTTGCTGCGTGATTTAAAAGAATACGTTAAGCCGGGTATGACCGGCAAAGAGATCGATACTTGGGTGAGGGCAGAAATTGTAAAGCGTGGGGCGAAGGTGGCTTATGATATGCTAGATGAAGAATTTCCGGGGGCGATTTGTATTTCGGTGAATGAACAATTGGTGCATGGTGCGCCAACGGACGAGGTTTTACAGGAAGGCGATAAAGTTTCTTTTGATTTGGATATTTATTATAAGGGGTATTTTACGGACTCGGCATTTACAATGTTGGTAGGCGATAAAGGTTCGCCGGCGGTGAAAAAGATGATTTCAGTAACTGAATCTTCGATGTGGGAAGGAATTGCGCAAGTGAAACCGGGAGCCCATATTGGCGATGTTGGAAGTGCGGTAGAAAAAGTTTTGAGAAAAGGTCACTTAGGGGTGATTGAAAATTATATTGGTCACGGCATTGGTAAAACTATGCACGAATCGCCAGAAGTGCCAAATTATGGTAAACGTGGGCATGGTTATAAATTAGTAGAAGGTGATACGATTTGTATTGAGCCGATGAGCTGTTTGGGGAAACCAGCGAATTATGTAGATGAGAACGACAATTGGACTGTGAAAATGAAAGATGGATCGATTGGATGTCACTGCGAGCATACGGTTTTAGTAACTCGTGACGGATATGAAATTTTGACTTTGGCTGATTAGGAAAATGTGATATAATAGAGATGGAATATTATAATTTGATGTTATTTGTTACCCCGTTGGTATAGAGAAAAATATCAACAAAAACAATTAGAAAGGGAATTATGGAAATTATTATCCCAATTGTCGCTGCCGTAGCTGGCTTAGCTGCTGGTGTGGGCGGAGTTTTTGCGTATAATAAGAAAAATGAAAAGGGCGGGAAGGAAAAAGCTGATGATTTGGTTCGTAAGGCTAAGCGAGAGGCTTCAGAAATCGTGTTAAATGCGAAGAAGGAAGCTGCGCAAGTAACCGAAAAAAATCAAGCGGAAGAAAATGAGCGCAGAAAAGAATGGAAAAAGACAGAAAACCATTTGACGGAGCGCGAAAATACACTTGATGCGAAACTGGACCAATTAGAAAAAAAGTCTGATAAATTGAATCGCGAAGAAAAAGAGTTGAACGATTTAAAAAACGAAGTCAAGGACATCAGGGAAAGACAACACGAAAAATTAGAGAAAATTGCTGGGCTTTCTAAGCGAGAAGCGCGTGATAAATTAATGAAAATGACCGAAAACGATATAAAGCAGGATTTGACTGGTTTAATCATGAAAGAGCAAAAAGAAATCAGACACGACGTAGATGAAACCGCGCAGGCGATGTTGCTTACGGCGATGGAAAGGATGTCGTCTGAAGTGACGGCAGATAGAACGGTGACGGCCTTGAAGCTGCCAGATGACGATATGAAGGGCAGAATTATCGGTAAAGAGGGGCGCAATATTCAAGCTTTGCAGCGTGCGACTGGTGTGGATATTTTGGTTGATGATACTCCTGGTATGGTGGTGCTTTCTTCGTTTGACCCGATTCGTAGGCAGGTGGCGCGTTATGCAATGGAACGTTTGATGAAAGATGGTCGAATTAATCCGACTTCAATTGAAGAGGCGGTGGCAAAAGCGGAACGCGAAATTGAAAAAGAAGTAGTGCGAGCTGGTGAAGACGCGGCACGTGAAGTTGGGGTAGTGGGAATTCCGCGTGAAATTTTGCATTTACTGGGCGAATTAAAGTTTAGAACTTCTTATGGACAAAATGTGCTTTTGCACTCGATCGAAATGGCGCATGTGGCTGGTATGATTGCGGAAGAAATTGGTGCAGATAAAAGAGTAACTAAAACCGCGACGCTTTTACATGATATCGGAAAGGCTGTGACGCATAAGATTGAAGGGAAGCATGCGGAGATTGGTGCAGAATTGGCAAAAAAATATGGCATGAGCGATGCAGTTGTTCATGCGATGGCTGCGCATCATAATGATATTGAGCCAACCACGCCAGAGGCAATTATCGTGAAAATTGTGGATGCGATTTCGGCAGCAAGACCTGGTGCGCGCAATATTTCGGCGGAGAATTTTGCGGAGAGAATGCGTGATTTGGAAAATATCGCCACGTCGTTTGCTGGAATTGATAAGGCTTATGCGGTTTCGGCCGGGCGTGAGATTCGCGTGATTGTGGAGCCTAAGCAAATTGATGATTTGTCGGCACTAAAATTGGCGCGAGATATTGCAAATAAAATTGAAGCGACTATGAGCTACCCTGGCATCATCAAGGTGAATGTAATTCGCGAAACACGGGCGGTGGAATACGCAAAATAGTTACATAAAAAATCAGCCCTCAAAGGGCTGATTTTTGTTGCTAGTTATTTGCTGGTTTTAATAGTAAGACCGCGAATAAAGGTGATAACTGCATAGACAACTAGGAATACGCCAATGAGATAGTAGAACAAGAATTGGAAAGCAATTGGTGCGCAGAAGATAAGGATACCAAGAAGAATCTCGATGATACCAGTTGTGATGTACCAAGCTTTGCTATCGCCAAAAGCTTTGCTGGCGCCGTCGGCGATAAAGAATTGGCGGATGCCACCGATGATGGCAAGGAAAGCTAAGATGTAGCCGAATGAATATTCGATAACTTCAACGCCGTGATCAAGTAACATGAAACAAGCGATAATAAATAGGATACCCAAGACGAGTTCCCAAACGCTAGTTTTTGGGACGCTTAAATAGCGACAAATTTTAGCGATACCGATAATACCGAGCATGATAACTAGGAAATAGTTCATGACGATATTGGAACCAACTGGGTTACATGCGAATATCAAGCCAATGATAAAGGCAATCACCGAAGTGGTTAGAGTTAAATATTTAATAGCTGATTTCATAGGTAAAATCACTCCGTTCAAGTTATTATTAATTTTGATTATAGCATAAAATGTTTGAAATTTTGAAATGTTAAAATTTAGTGATAGTTACTTGATTGCCGTGGTTTTTGATAAGATTGATTAGGTCTCCTGTTTTTACCCAGAGTGTGGCGGTATTGTCGTTGGGATGAACGCCGATGATCTGAGAATTTTTTAGGAAATCTTCGTCTAGATAAAAACTAACTTTTAAATTTTGGTCATTTAAGAGTCCGAATGGGGTAACGGCGCCTGGATATAAATTAATCACATCGAGTAAATCTTGTTCGGAGGCAAATGTGAGTGGGCGTGTGCCATGTTCTTTACGGAATTCTTTGAGGTTGATTTTTTTGTTTGGTTTGACGGAAATAAGATAAAAATTTTGCCGTTTGTCGTCGCGGACGAATAAATTTTTAGCATCACAATTTGGGTAGGGGAGTTCGATATTATCTAATTCGGCCATATTATAAACGGCTGGATGTTCGGTGATTCTGTGCCAGATTTTTTGATTTTGTAATAATTTGTAAATATCATCTTTGTTCATAGTGAAGTAATTATAACATAAGATATAAAAAATACGAGCTTGCTCGTATTAGGAGTTTTGGTGAGCCGGGTGGGACTTGAACCCACGACACCAAGCTTAAGAGGCTCGTGCTCTAACCAGCTGAGCTACCGGCCCAAAACTGTATACATATTATATCACTTCTTTTGAAAAAAATAAAGCCTTGTATTGCAAATGTGATATAATAAAAAATAAACAGGAGGAATGTTATGTGTGGGATTGTAGGATATGTGGGTGAAAAAAATGCGCAAGGGTTTTTAATTTCGAGTTTGAAGCGATTGGAATATCGAGGATATGATTCGGCTGGAATTGCGACCTTGGCTGATAATGGCGAAATGACACTTTTGAAGGCTAAAGGTAAAATTTCTAACTTGGAAGAAAAATTAGCCAAGAATAAGCGTGACGATAAAATTGGAATTGGCCATACGCGTTGGGCAACGCACGGCGAACCGAATGAAATCAATGCACATCCGCACCAGGCGGGGGATATTTATTTGGTCCATAATGGTATTATTGAGAATTACAAAGAGCTGAAAAAGAATTTGAAAGAGCATAAATTTGTGTCCGAAACTGATACGGAAGTATTGGCGGCGTTGATTAGCTCTTTTTATCACGATGGCAAATATGCTTTGTCTAATGCGGTGGTGCAGGCATTGAAATTGGTGCAGGGGACTTATGGCATTGCGGTAATTTCGGCGAAGAACCCAGATGAAGTTGTGGTGGCGCGTAGTGGTTCACCTTTGGTGATTGGCGTAGGAAATGATGAGACTTTGATTGCTTCGGACGCTTCGGCATTGGTAGGGCACACGAAAAAAGCAATTTATTTGAACGACGGTGAAGTTGCGACGATTACAAAAAACAATATTGAAATTAAGACTTTGAATGCGGAACCGGTTTCGGCGAAGGTGGAAGAAATTGAAACGAATTTGGCGGCGATTCAAAAAGGTGGGTATGACCATTTTTTGCTAAAGGAAATTATGGAGCAGCCAAAATCTTTGGCGGAAACATTGCGTGGGCGAATTGACACAGAAAATAAAATGGTGCATTTGGGCGGTCCGGGTTTAAGCGAAAAAGAATTGCGAAATATTGAGCATTTGTTGATTGTGGGGTGTGGAACGGCTTATCATGCTGGGCTGCTTGCTGGGTATTATATCGAGCAATTTATTCCGGAAATTACGGTCGAGACGGTGATTGCGAGTGAATATCGCTATAGGCAGGCTTATATTCCAAAAAATTCGGTAGCTTTGATTGTGTCACAGTCCGGGGAAACGGCAGATACTTTGGCGTGTTTGCGCGAAATTAAAAAACAAGGCGTGAGGACGATTGGTATTGTAAATGCGATTGGTTCGACGATTGCGCGCGAAGTGGATGGTGGAACTTACGTTCATGTGGGGCCGGAAATTTCGGTGGCTTCAACTAAGGCGTTTACTTCGCAAATGATTGCGATGGTGATGTTTGGTTTGACGATTGCGCAGGCGAAAAATGTGAAGTCTGGGATTTTGAAACCTTATGTAGAAGAAATTATGAAGTTGCCGGAAGAAATTGAAAAAGTTTTGAAAACGGCTTCGGAGACGGTTCCAAAAATTGCGAAAAAATATGCAAAATATGATCATGCGATTTATTTAGGAAGAGATACAGCTTACCCGACGGCGATGGAAGGTGCGTTGAAGTTAAAAGAAATTTCTTATGTGGATGCCAATGCTTATGCCTTTGGGGAATTGAAGCATGGGCCTTTGGCGCTGGTGGATGACAGATTCTTTGAGATGGCACTTTTGGTAAAAGGTTCACTTTACGATAAAGCGATTTCTAACACGCAGGAAGTTTTGGCTAGGGGTGGTCATGTGGTTGTGGTGACAAACGAAGATAAATTTGATTTGCCAGCGGAAAGTGTTGTAAAAATTACAACAGATATAGAGAAGTTTATGCCGATTTTAATGAATCTAGTCTTACAACTTTTTGCTTATTATATGACGATTGAAAAAGGCTATAACGTAGATCAACCGCGTAATTTGGCAAAATCTGTAACGGTGGAATAAAAGCCTGTATTATGGTATAATAAAACCATGCGGAAAAAATCCGATTTTGTTTTAAGATTGTGCTTAATTATAGGGGATGCGCTGGCGCTAATATTGTCATTTGCGTCGGCGTATCTGATTCGTATTTATGTTGACCCAAGACCATTTGTTTTTGAAGCGCAAATACGCGATTTTGTGATAACGGTGGCGTTTTTAGTGCCAGTGATGTTGGTTATTTTGGCAGCGCTAGGACTTTATAAAAAGTCGGTGTTTTTAGGAAAAACGCGAGCGCCGGAGCGTTGGCGAATTTTATTAGCGGCGATTTTATCGGTGGCAGCATTGATTGTTTATGACTTTTTTAACGGGAAAAATTTGTTCCCGGTGCGCGTGATGGCGCTTTATGCGGTGATAGCGGCTTTTGTGTTTTTGCTAATTGAACGAATTTTGATTCGGTTTTTGATTCGACGAATTTTTAAAAATGACTATATTGCGAAGCGCGCGATTATTATTGGGAATTCGCAGAATACGGAACATTTGGCGAGTTATATTGCGGCGACGCCGGAATCTGGATATCGTTTGGCTGGGGTGGTGGCGAACCGGAAATATATTCCGAAAGATTTGAAAACAAAACAATATTCTTCTTTGAAAGACGCTTTGAAAAAAGCTAGGGCGGATGTGGTTTTTCAGACGGACGAACGTTCGACGGAATACGCCTATAAGCAGGCGGTGAATCGGCATTTGGAATACTATTTTGTGCCGAGTGAAACTACGCTTTCGTCGCATTTTGGCGAATTAGAATTGGTAGGGAATACGCCGGCGGTAATGGTGCTGGCAACGCCGTTGGTCGATGGATATGCGGTGGTGAAACGAATTTTTGATATTTTATTTAGCTTGTTGGCTTTGGTAATTTTGCTAATTCCAATGACAATAATTTGGTTGGTTTTAAAATTTTCAGATTTTAAAAATTCACCGTTTTATGTGGACGAGCGTTTGACACAGTATAATCGAAGATTCAAATGCTATAAATTTAGGACGATGAAAGCGGAATATAGCGGGATGACGGCGGAGCAGGCGTTTATTAAGATGGGGAAGCCGGAGCTCATAAAAGGATATCGCAAAAATGGGGATTATATGAAGGATGATCCACGTATTACGAAATTTGGGCAGTTTTTGAGAAAAACTTCGCTAGATGAATTGCCACAGTTTTTTAATATTCTTTTGGGTGATATTTCGCTGATTGGACCGCGTGCGCTTTTGCCGGGGGAATTGAAAGATTATGGTGATAGATCGTTGATTTTGATGGTGAAATCTGGCTTGACGGGGTTTGCGCAGGTTTCTGGGCGTCGGAATATTTCGTTTGAAGAACGCAGAGCTTTGGATATTTATTATGTGCGAAATTGGTCTTTGGGCTTGGACGCTTCGATTTTCTTTAAAACTATTGCCGTAGTGTTTAAGGGAGAGGGGGCGAAATAATGAGCGAAAAATCTTCTAGTGATTTGAAGGTAGCACTGGTTTGTGATTGGTTGACGAATGTGGGTGGGGCAGAAAAGGTACTTTTGAAGATTCATCAGATGTATCCGGAGGCGCCGATTTATACTTCAAAATATGACCCAAAGGGAATTGATTGGTTCCTGGACGCGGACGTGCGAACTGGGTGGCTACAGAAATTTCCAACTAAGTTGCGTCGGGCTTTGGGGTCGCTGAGACAAAAGTATTTTTCACATTTAGATTTGAGCGAATATGATTTGGTGATCTCGGTGACAGGGGCGGAAGCGAAAGCGGTGAAAGCGCCGAACGGAATTCATATTTCGTATTGTCATGTACCGACGCAATATTATTGGCAGATGTATAAGGAGTATATTAAAAACCCTGGGTTTGGGATTTTGAACCCTATAGTGAGATTATTTTTGAGGCTTTCGATTGGGCCTTTAAGGCGAGCAGATTTGAAGGCTGCGCAATGCCCAGATTATTATGTAACGATTTCTGATTATGCCAAGGAAATGATTAAGAAATATTATAAGAGGGAAGCGACGATCATTCATCCGCCGGTGGAGTTAAATGATTTTAAAATAAAATCTGATGAAAGTCAAATAAAATCAGAAAATAAAAAAGGAAAAAGTCAAGGCTCTAAAAATCCACAGGTTGTGGAAAACTTTGAGTTAGATAAAACATATATCACTACGTCGCGTCAAGTGAATTGGAAAAAGATAGATTTGGCGGTGCAAGCGGCGGAGATGACGCAGCGGCATCTTTTGGTGGTGGGCGAAGGCCCTGAACATAATAATTTAGTAAAGTTGGCGAAAGATTCAAATTTAGTGAAGTTTTTGCCGTTGCAGAAAAAAGAAAAATTGGCGGAATATTTGCGCGAGGCTAAAGGTTACTTGTTCCCTAGTTTGGAGCCGTTTGGAATTGCGCCGGTGGAGGCTTTGGCGGCTGGGTGTCCGGTGATTGCCTATTGTGAGGGTGGGGCGCGTGACTATGTGGTGGACGGTAAAAATGGTGTGTTGTTTGATGCGCAAAATGCAATGAGTTTGGCGGAGGCGATTTTGCGGTTTGAAAAAATGAAATTTAACAGAGAGAAAGTTTCTAAAACGGCGGATAAATTTGGTGAAGAACGATTCGTGAGTGAGCTGACAAATTTTATAAAGGGGTGCGAAAAAAAGAATGCCAAAAAATAAAACGAAGAAAAATTGGATTGAGAGAATTTTTGTTGGGTTTATTTATGCTCTGCCGGTGGCTTTGATTTTTTCTTATTATCCGATAATTTCCTTTGGCGGTGACGAAACGATGAATTTTGAACTTTCCCTGCCTCTCATTTGGTTGGTTTTGTTTGATGCTTTGGTGGTGATTTTGTTTTTTAAGCGTCGGCTTTGGAAAAATATAGCGAAAAAATGGGTTTTTATATTATTCCCTATTTTTGCGAGTTTGTCAATAATTTGGAGTTTGAACTTGGTGCGGGGGGTTTTGACGGTGGGAATTTTGTGGTTGATATATTTGGCAGTTTTTGGGTTTTTTGAGTTGTGTGATGTTTTCTTGTGTGATGGGTTTTGGTGGAAGTGGCGAAAGGTTTTTTATGGGGCGGGACTTTTTGCGTGTGGTTTTTGCTTGCTGCAATGTGTTTTAGATTTGGCGGGCTGCGGGCAGGAAGTGAGTTTGCTTTGTGACGGGTGCACTTACAAAATGTTTGGGTTTCCTCATCCTAATGGGTTTGCTGTTGAGCCGCAGTTTATGGGAAATTTACTATTGGCGCCGGCAATTTTGGCAGGAATAGAATTATATTATAGCTTGTCGGACGACGGGATTTGTGCATCACCCAAACACGGCAATAATAATACTATTCGGAGATGGGGTTCCTCGCGCCCGTCGCTTCACTGGAAGACCAGACTGCCTCGCTCGGGATATCGAGCTTGCTCGATATCTCCTCGCTTCGTTGTTCGGTCGTTACGGGGCTCGAACCCCTCATTCCTCGGTCGTAACCTCCGGAAGCCCCGAACAGTATTATTATTTGCTGTGTTTGCTGCCGCGCTATTTCTGACATTTTCGCGTGGGGCTATTTATGCTTTTATTTTGGCGATGCTTATTTTTACCGTTTGGGAGATTTTGAGGTCTAGGAAATGGCGAGTTTTGATTTTGTGGCCGGTAATAATTTTCTCTTTTGTTTTTACTTTGAATTTGCAGGGAATTTTTGCTCAAGTTTCTAAGACCGACGACACCTATTTAACTGGGGTGGCTAAGGTTATTAATCAATTATCTTTGGGAGTGATTGAAATTCCGATTCAAGATGAGGAAGTGGTTGAAACTAGCGAAGCAACGGGCGCGGGCGAAGAAAATTTGGCGGAAGACGAGGCAGTTTTTGATGGTTACGTGGCGGAATCTACGGATACTAGGGTGAGATTGTCTGATGTGGCGCTTAAGGCTTGGTCTAAAGATTTTAAAACTATAATGTTGGGAGTGGGAATTGGTGGAGCTGGGCAGGCGCTTTATCAAAACGGATTTTCTGCGGGACCGAAGGAAATTGTGCAAAATGAATATGTGAGTTTGCTTTTGGAGACTGGAATTGTTGGGGTTGCTTTGGTGATTTTGACAGTGGTTTTGTCTATTTTGGCATTGAAAAAAACTGGAAATATGATGGTGGTTTTAGTTTTGGCGGTTGCGTATGGCACAACTTTGTTGTTCTTCTCTGGCTTACCTAATGCTTTGCATATTTATTTACTAGTTAGCCTTTTGCTGGCGGTTTTACCAAAACAATATTATAATTTATAGCGGAAGAAGTTGGTGTCGTAAACTTCGGCGCCGCGGTTTTTGTAGAAGTTTTGGGAAGCTTCACGACCGTTGCCGCAAGTGAATTCGAGATTTTGGCAGCCTTTTTCTTTAGCCCAGTCTAGCATGGCTTGCCAGAGGGCGGAGCCGATACCTTTGCCGCGGACGGTGGAGTCTGTGACGAAATCTTCGAGGTAGGCGTTTTTGCGGATGCCTGGACCCATGGTGACGGAGAGGCAGGCAAAACCGAGAATTTTGCCGTTTTCTTCGGCGCAGAGAAGAGTGTGCCAAGGGGAATTGATGATGTCGTTGAACCATTCTTGGGAAATTTCGCCTTTGTCTTTACCGCTGCGGGAGAGTTGGATTAATAATTCCCTAATTCTGTTGGCGGTTTCTTCGCTGTAGGTTTCTAATTTTTTAACTTGCATATTTTCCTTTCTATAAAATTTTTTCGAGAGATTGTTTTAGTCCATTGGCTAAATCGGTGATTTGAGATTCATCGTTCCCCCACATGGTGATGCGGATTAAGTTTTCGGTGCCGGACGGACGGACTAAGAGGCGACCGGCGA
>CAZEYN010000008.1:0-19810 GCA_964516075.1 uncultured Candidatus Saccharibacteria bacterium
ATATAAAATAAAAACTCACGAACTTTTAAGTCCGTAAGTTGATTTCAAATGGAGCCGTTGGCAGGGATCGAACCTGTGACCTGCTCGTTACGAATGAGCTGCTCTACCAACTGAGCTACAACGGCACTTGCTAAATTATAACACATTTGTGTTATAATTAGAATAATGCAAAGTCTAAAAACTGATTTTACCAAAATTTGGCAAACCGAACGGGGAATCATTGCTATGATGATTCTAAATCTTTTACTCTCTATTGGGCTCTTAGTGTTCACCGCCCTTAGCCTAAACCCAGAGGCTGCTGTAGTCAAAATTAGCTACAGCGACATTAGTGGCTATCACAGTGGGGCTTGGCTTTATTTTGCTACGTTTTTAATTTTATCTGTAGTTTTTGGTGTTTTTCATAACCTTCTCTCCGTCTTGGTTTATCACAAACGCGGCAGCGGTATGACCAAATTTTTCCTCATTACTACAACTTTTCTCATTCTCGGGGCGGTGTTAGTCTTAGTTCGCCTTCTGGGGGAGGGCTAAATGCGCAAAAATCTTGAAATACCTCAAGGTAAACGCGCTAAGCTTTATCGTTTTTTCGAAATTTTACCAGGTGCTATTTCTTATGGTGCCATCATCTTGCTTTTTCTTTTATCACTACTACATCCAGTAGCTGGCGCAATCTATCTCTTTACTATCATTGCCATTACGCTGGTAAAAGCCATAGCTGTAGCCTATCGCACAATTCAAGGCTATAATGTCCTCAAGCGCGCCGAACGAGTAGACTGGCGCAATCGTTTAGAAGAACTAGAGAACCCGCACGAATCTTTCGAGAAGGTTCGTGACGAAGATAACAAAAGCTACCATTTCGAAGAACATGTCGAGAACCTCAAGATGATGGCAGCTATGGATAATGAATATCCTAAACCCTCCAAAATTTACCACGCCGTCATTATGACCGCCTATAATGAGGGAATTGAAGTCTTAGACCCTTCCATCGAGGCTGTCAAAAACTCTACTTTTCCTAACGAGCGTATTATTTTTGCGATAGCATACGAAGAGCGCGGTGGCGAAACTATTGAAACTACCGTCAAAACGCTAGCTCAAAAATACAAAGGCATTTTCAAAGATTTTCTCTTGGTTAAGCACCCAGCAGATTTACCGCATGAGGTCATCGGCAAGGGGCCAAATTTAACTTTTGCCGGCCACGCCGTCGCTGATTATGTAGCAAAAAAGCATTTGCCAGTCGAAAATATTATCGTCACCTCTCTAGATAGCGACAATCATATGGCGCCTGAATATCTTGATTCTGTCGCTTACGAATTTATTACTCACCCTAACCGCCAGCGCCTAAGTTACCAACCAGTCGCTTTATTTACAAACAATATCTGGGATGCCCCAGCGCCTTCGCGTGTCATCGCCGTATCAAACTCATTCTTCAATGTTATCTCTACTATGCGCCCGCACACTTTACGCAATTTTGCTTCGCACTCGCAGCCTCTTCAGGCGCTCGAGGCTATGAATTTTTGGTCCAAACGCACCATCGTAGAGGATGGCCATCAGTATTGGCGCAGTCTTTTCTTCTTCTCCGGTGATTACGAAGTCTTGCCAATTCGCATCCCTATTTATCAGGACGCCGTCATTGACGAGACTTTTTGGAAAACCGTCAAAGCTCAGTTCGTCCAGGTGCGCCGCTGGTATTACGGCGCCTCAGACGTTGCTTACGTCGGCTCTAAACTATTCGTCCCCAAAGATAAACGCTATATGCCGTTCTGGCAACTATTTCCTAAGTTTTGGCGCTTGCTAGACGGACATATTACACTAGCTATTTTGGCGCCAATCGTCGCCTTTGGTGGCTGGGTGCCAATGATTATGAATCTTTCTTCGCACGAAATGGTTGCTTTTAGTATTCCTAGCATTGTTGGCGTAGTAGAAACTATCGCTTCAGCTGGGCTAATTGTGTCTATCTTGGTGTCTTTTAAGGTTTTGCCTAAACGCCCAGAAAAATATCGCAAAAGTAGAAGTCTTTTAATGGTTTTGCAGTGGATTTTGATGCCAGTCACCTCAATTTTGTATCAGTCAATCGCCGCATTCTATTCGCAAACTCGTTTGATGTTGGGGCTATATATGGAAAAGTTTGACGTCACTAAAAAAGTTGTCAAAAAATAACAAATTGTGGTATAATTATAGAGATGGGTTGTTAGCTCAGTTGGCTAGAGCGCCTCGTTTACACCGAGAAGGTCGGGGGTTCGAGCCCCTCACAACCCACCACGGAGTAAGATTTAGGGGAAAAATTTAGTATCACACAAATAGACCGTAGGTCTATTTTTTATTTTCACTCTGTTGCCACAAAAATGAATTTATTCATTTTTTGGTAATAGAGTGAAAATAAAATATCTAGCGAAGCTAGTTCGTGTGATGCTAAATTTTTCAAAACGCACGGCAGGGGTCTGGATTCCCAAAATCCAGACCACATCAATTTTTTAAACTTTGCAACAATTGTTGCAAAACGCAAAAAATCAAAAATCTCTCATCCGAAAAATATGTTAAAATCATCCGTAACGGGGGAGAAAGGTTTTTTGTTATGTTGAAAATTGTAGTTTTTGATAGCGGCTACGGCGGGGAATTTTTTGCAGACTGGCTCGAGCATGAGCTCCCAGTTGTCGAAGTCATCAGAGTTATCGATTGGCGTCATGCCAACGAACTCCAAAACAATTCCGTTGCTGCGCGTGAAATCATCAAAAACGATTTGCGCCCCTACATCGGCAGGGTAGATTTAATTTTCTTTGCCAATTATTTTATATCGGCAACCAGCCTCAAGTATTTTAAACGCAAATTCAGGGAACAAAACTTTTTAGGGCTAAAATTAGAAGCCCCAAATACCAAAGCCAATCAACTGGTGCTTATTTTAGCTACTAAATCGGTTGCCAAAACCATAAATTATTATAATTTTCTTTTTCATCTTAAACGCAAAACAAAAACCATTACGGCTGATTCCTGGCCACTCAAAATAGACGACGGCGAACTCACCAAGGAAGAAATCGCTAAGACTTTATTGCCGCATCTCGAAGGCACAGAATCACCTAAAGAAGTCATTCTTGCTTGTTCTCAATTTTACGATATTAAAAAAGAGCTCAAACAAGTCCTCGGTTACAATATTAGCATTCATGACGGCTTCAGTAATGCACTGAGGGGTATTTGCAAAACTCTCAAGATTCGCGGTTCTCTTAAAAAAATCAAGTAAATCGCTTATTTTACTCAATAAATATGATATAATAAAAAAAATGAAAGGGAGTTTATGAACGATTTAGAAAAAATGCGCCACACGTTGAGTCATGTTTTGGCGGCGGCAATTATCAAGTTATATCCAGATGCAAAGTTCGGCATCGGTCCAGCGGTAGATAACGGTTTTTATTACGATATTGATTTTGGCAAAACCAAAATCTCGGACGCTGATTTACCTAAAATCGAAAAACAGATGCGAAAAATTATCGCCTCAAACCCTGTCATAGAAAAGCGCGTGGTTTCTAAGGAAGACGCTTTGCAGTGGGCAAAAGAACATCATCAAGACTATAAAATTGAGCTCATCGAAGAACTCCCAGACGGTGAAGAAATTTCCTTTTATGATTTAGGTGACTCATTTACTGATTTGTGTAAGGGGCCACATATTAATAAGGTTTCTCAAATCGGTACCTTCAAATTAACTCGCGTTGCCGGCGCCTATTGGCGTGGCGACGAAAAGCGTCCAATGCTCACTCGTATTTACGGCGTGGCTTTCGCCAACGAAAAAGACCTTGAAGAATATCTTAAAATTCAAGAAGAAGCCAAAAAACGTGACCACCGCAAACTTGGCAAGGAATTAGATTTGTTCTGCTTTTCCGAACTAGTCGGTGCCGGTTTGCCGCTGTTCACCCCACGCGGTACAATTTTACGCGACCTACTTAATGAATTTACTCAAAGTTATCGCATTAAAAATGGCTATGAAAAAGTCTGTATTCCACACATCGCCAATGTCGACCTTTACAAAACGTCCGGGCATTACGAAAAATTCCCAGAAATGCTTCAGTTTGTCTCGCAAGAAAGCGGCGACCATCTAGCGATCAAGCCAGTTTCTTGCCCACACCACTCTCAGATTTTCGCCAGCTCGCCACGTTCTTACCGTGATTTACCTATTAAATATTTAGAAACCACCATGGTCTACCGCGATGAGCGTAAAGGGGAATTGGGTGGCCTTTCTCGCGTTCGCTCTATCACTCAAGATGATTCTCATGTTTTCTGTACCGAAGACCAAGTTGGCGACATCTTCGGTGAACTTATCGAAGCCGCCAAAGATCTATATCAAAGAATTGATATGAAATTAAAACTTCGCCTCTCTTTCCGCGACGATGGCGATGGTTATATTGGTACCCCAGAAATGTGGCAAAAAGCCGAATCTTCTATTAAAGAGATGGCCGACAAATTTGAAATGGATTATTTCATCGGTGAGGGCGAAGCTGCTATGTATGGCCCTAAAATGGATTTTATGGCCGTTGATGCTTTAGGTAGGGAATGGCAACTTGCCACCGTCCAGTTGGACTATGCACTTCCGGCTCGCTTCCATCTTGAATACACCGATGCCGATGGTTCTCGTAAAACTCCAATCATGATTCACTGTGCCCTCATTGGCTCTATTGAACGTTTCATGAGTGTTTATCTTGAACATACTGCCGGCTGGTTGCCTATGTGGGTTGCGCCAGAGAACGTTCGCATCCTCATCGTTAATAATCAAGTTGCCGAGTATGTCCAAGAAATCACCAATATTCTAGACAATACCGCACTAGAGGCCCCATTGCCTAATAATAAGATTCGCTACTCGGTTGACGACACTGCAGACTCTCTTGGCAAAAAGATTAAACGCGCTACCGCTCTTAAAATTCCAGTGGTGCTAATTGTCGGTCCAAAAGATGCCGATTCAAAGACTGTTTCCGTTCGTCTCCGCGACAAGGAAGAGTCTATCGAGCTTTCCAAATTAGCCGATTTCCTCAAAAACATATGAAAACCATCGTCATAGTGGGGCCAACTGGTTCCGGCAAAACTGGGATTGCAGTGAAGATAGCAAAAGCCTTTAATGGCGAGATTATCTCTGCTGATTCTCGTGCTATTTATAAAGGGATGGATATTGGTACTGCCAAACCATCCCTAAGCGAACAGTCTGGCATCCCACATTATGGTATAGATCTGGTCGAGCCAAGCGAACGTTTCACAGTTGCCGACTGGAAGCAGCATGCTAGCGAAAAAATCAAAGACATCAAATCTCGTGGTAAGTTGCCGATCGTTGTTGGCGGGACCGGTCTTTATGTTGATGCCTTAATTTATAACTATCATTTCAAAGGCCCAACTGGTGCCAAGATTGGCGACTTTGAACAAAAAAGTTGTTCAGACAGAACAGGGGTCAAAAGTGATTTTTTAGTCATTGGTATTCGGTGGGATACACTTAAATTGCGTGCAAGGTTAAAGCAGAGAATTAGCCAAATGTTTGGCAAACCGCTCTATGAAGAGACTCGTCAACTGGCTCAAAAATATGGTTGGGACTCGCAAGCTATGAAGAGCAATATTTATCATTTTGTCTGGCAATATTTAAACAATGAATTAACTTTTGATGAAGCGAAATTAAAAAGTTTCTACGCCGACTGGCATTTAGCCAAAAGGCAAATCACCTGGTTTAAACGCAATCCAGAAATCACTTGGCTGGAGCTTGAAAAAATTTATCCATTCGTGTTAAAATATATACAGAATGAGTAAAGAAAATAATACTCCAGTAGAAAAATTATTTGGTTCTAAAACCAGGGCCAAGTTGCTCAATCTATTTTTTGAAAATCCTGAAAAAAGTTTTTATATTCGTGAAATGACGAGGGTTATCGATGAGCAAATTAATTCTGTTCGCAGGGAACTTTCCAATTTGGAAAACATCGGAATCATCAAAAACGAAACTTTCGACAATAAAATTTATTATTCAGCCAACAACAAACACCCATTTTCTCGCCCATTAACAGATATTTTTTCCAAAAAAAATAGTTCAATTATAGACGGCACTAGTAAGTCGGATGCCTGGGCAGAGAATTGTCGTCCTGTCAAAAATTATCTCAAAGGTCTTATTGTTACTAATCGCTTGCCAGGTCAAGAGGGCGTAGATCTATTAATTATCGGCAACGACAAAACTCGTAAACTCACTCGCTGGGCGGAAGTTATCGAGAAAAAGCAGGGTAAGCCTATTAATTATGTTATTATGTCTCCAGATGATTTCACCTATCGCAAAAGTGTCAAAGACCGTTTCATCAGAGAAATCTTGGAAATGGAACTTCTTGAAGTTATCGATCCGGAAAATTTAATAAAAGAACAGGAGTAAAATGTTTGAATTAGAAAGCAAAAATCCAGACGAGATTATCATCACTACCAAAAACAGTACAGTCAAATTCGACATCGAAAACGCCACTATAGACGCTGGTCTTGCAGTTGGTAAAATTACCGGCCCAGGGGAGTTTGAAATCGGCGACATCGGTATTCGTGGTGTTGCTACTGAATCTGGTAAAACTATTTATGATGCTAAAATCGGTGACGTTTACGTTGGCGTTTTGGGCGGCATAGAGGAAAACCTCGACGATATAGTTGCCGATATTCTCTGCACATCATCCGTTCGCGCAGTTAGAGAGATTGAGCCAAAATTAATCATCGCTATGGGTAACACGGACGCTATGGTTACAGATCTTAAGCTTACTGCTCGCACAGAGAAAAAGCTCAAAATCAAAAATATCGATTCTTTGCCAACCACCAAGGAAGTAGTAATCCTAAACTAATATGAATAGCAATATCGGCTACATTGTTATTATTCTTATCATTGTGACCGTGTCGGTTATTTTGCATGAACTCGCACACGGGGCAGTGGCTTATTGGCTCGGCGATCGCACTGCCAAGGATACTGGGCGCCTTACATTAAATCCGTTAAAACATATAGATCCATATATGTCTATCTTGGTGCCAGTGATTTTATATATGTTAAAAGCACCGGTTTTTGGTGGCGCCAAACCAATTCCAGTTAATTTTTCAAATCTTAAATGGCGCGAATGGGGAATGGCACTGGTTGCTTTGGCTGGGCCATTTACTAATTTTCTTCTGGCATTTATCAGCTTCCTAATTGGACATTTTGCTGGCTTTATCTATGGGACCAGTGGTGACGTTTTAGCGTTTATTTTTGAAGAATTAATTTTTGTCAATCTTGGCTTTATGCTCTTTAACCTCATCCCTATTCCACCGTTAGATGGTTCTCGGGTTTTGTATGTGATTTCTCCGGATGGCTTCAGAAACGTATTAAATAGTATTGAACAATACGGTATTATTATAGTCTACGTTATAATTCTGCTATTTAGTGAAGTTTTTTCCAGCCTTATAGTAAATGGCATGAATGGAATTATCGGTTTCTTCTATTTTCTCATCGGTGGTCGCTAAAAGTGTGATATAATAAAAATAGATCCTGCTGACAACATGATTTTCCTGAATAATCATGTTTTAGGGATTTCGTGGCTTACACCCGTGGGTGTATCGCATAAGATTTTACCCACCTTGTAAATATTACGGGGAAAACAGGTTAGCAGGGTCTATTTTAAAAGAGGTGGGAATGAAACAAAGAATTCGTGTTGTTGGTCTAATCAAAAATGAAAATGGGGTATTGGTTTTCAAGCTTAACGGAGACCGTTCAGAGTTTCCTGTTTTTTGGGAACTTTTAACTGGCAAAATTAAATTTGGTGAACAGCCAGAAGAGGCCATTGCCCGCACTTTAAACGAATATACGGGTCTAAACGCTGATTCGATTAAATTAAAAGATGTGATTACTTTCTTGGCCCCAGAGGGCTCCAGCCAAATTAGCAACCTTTACATTGTTTATGAACTTTTCATAAATGGCAAAATTAAGCCGAGCCTCAGAGAGCATTATACAGCTTTTAAATTTATTAAAGATTATGCCAATTCCAATATAAAATTAAACGAAGCCTCGGCCTCTGTCTTAGAGATAGAAGAGGGCAAGACCGCACCTCATCATGCTTCTTTGCGTGATACGGCTAACAGCGTCACGATCAACGTTGACGGTGCGTCGCGTGGCAATCCTGGTCCAGCCGGCATAGGATATTGTATCCATGATAATACCGGTCAAATTATTGAGCGCGGAGGTGAATTCATCGGTTTCGCAACATCTAGAGTCTCAGAATATTGTGCTATGAAAAAAGGCATCGAGCGCGCAATCGAATTAGGTTACAAAACTGCCCATTTTATTTCCGACAGTTTGATGGTGGTTAACCAGCTAAATGGTATCTTTACCGTCAAAAACCAAGACATCATGCCAATCTACCAAGATATCCAGAGTAAAATCAGTAATTTTGATGCAATTTCTTTTACTCACGTTTCACGTTCGCAAAATGCTATTGCCGACACGGAGGCTAATCTAGCAGTAGACAAAATGCTTAAAAAATAATATAATTATACAGAGCCTGAAAGATGACCGCTTTATATAAGAGGAAAGTCCGGGCAACATAGAGCATGGTAGTCGTTAACGGCGACCGTCCGTAAGGATAGGGAAAGTACCACAGAAACATAAACCGCCCCTTTGGGGTAAGGGTGAAAAGAGTGAGGTAAGAGCTCACAGCGTGTTGTAGCGATACGATGCGGGGGCAAACCCTACCTGTTGCAAGGAGCACTAAAAAACCTTCGCTCGGGGATGTGCGTTCACCGCTAGAGCACTATAGCAATGTAGTGCCAAGATAGATGGTCATCAATCTCTTTGAGATTACAGAACCCGGCTTACTGATGGCTCATTATCAAAAATCGACCCCAGTGGGCCGATTTTTGTAAGTATACGAGTCAATCTGTTATTTAGATTTTTTCTCTGATAATGATTTCGAAGATTCAACTAGGCCCTTCTTTTTCAAGGTTCTAAGAGCCGAAGTTGAAATATTGCACTTAACCTTCTTGCCATTAATAACCAAGGTTCGTTTCGACACGTTTGGCTTAAAAACCTTACGAGTGTGCCTCTGTGAAAACGAAACGTTATGGCCATACATTTTGCCTTTTCCAGAAAATTCACAAACTGCCATCTTATTTCTCCTTCACTGTATTAACGATTTTCTTGAACGCTTCAGGGTTATTAACAGCAAGATCTGACAGAATCTTACGATCAAGCGTAATATTCTTAGCTTTCATTCCTGCAATCAACTGCGAGTAGGAAAGACCTAACTCTCTTGAAGCATTATTGATGCGTGTGATCCAAAGCGCTCTTAAATCGCGCTTTTTGTTTCGACGATCTCTGTAGCTGTAGGAGAGAGCCTTAATGACACCTTGTTTTCCTAAACGATAGCTGCGAGTACGCGCATGTTGCATACCTTTAGCTTTTTTCAACATTTTCTTGTGCTTTGCTGACGCAGCAACACCTCTTTTGACTCTCATGATTAAACTCCCAAAGCCTTTTTAACGTTTTTCTTGATTTTGCCGTCAATCATCGCAGCAGTTTTGATGTTGCGTTTTCGGGCTTTAGATTTTTTAGCGAGGATATGATTACCATATGCTCGTTCTCGGACCAACTTGCCAGAACCAGTAACTTTGATTCTCTTTGCAGTCCCTTTATGCGTCTTTAATTTTGGCATAATTTTTCCTTTATTTATAGTTAATATAGATTGCAGTTATCTGTTTTTTGTAAAAATTACAACAACATCTAACCTAATGTCCCATCAGCGAGCCGTGGAAGTAGGAAATTACTTCTTCCGAACTTGTGCTGATAAATTTCGTCCGCTCATTTGTGGTTTGCCCTCAATAACGATATCGTCACCGAGTAGGTCGGAAACTTTATTTAAAAGTTCCGAGCCGATTTCTTTATGCGCCATTTCTCGACCACGGAAGATGATTATAATTTTTACTCGATCTCCATCATCTAGAAATTCACGCATTTTGCGAACTTTAATGTTAAGGTCGTTGTCGGAAATCTTAAGACCAATCTTCATTTGTTTAAGCTCAGATTGTTTTTCTCGAGCTTTCTTGCGATTTTTAGCCTCTTCCTTCATCTTTTGATATTGGTATTTACCCCAATCAATGATTTTTACGACCGGAGGATTAGCATTGGCAGCAATTTCTACCAAGTCTACTCCCTGTTCCTTCGCCAGAAGTTGTGCTTCGCGACTAGACATAATGCCAAGTTGCTCGCCACTAGAACCGATAACGCGGACCTCTGGATAGCGAATTTCTTCGTTTAAACGTGTCCGTGATTGCTTTTTTATAATTAGTCCTTTCTTCTCTTGAATTAACCTGTTAAAAATTATATCAAATTTTATTCAAAAAAACAAGTGTTTTTATCTGCGTCTATAAGTCAAAGCTTCGGCTAAATGTTTCGCGCAAATTTTATCCGAGCCATCTAGATCGGCAATAGTTTGTGCGACTTTTATAGTTTTAAAATAAGCTCGTGCTGATAAATTCAACTTATCCGAAGCGTTGGTTAGTAATTTTTTCGCCGCAGGTTCTAAGGCTAGTAAATTCGAAACTTGATAGCTAGAAAGGGAACTATTGTAAATTCCACCTTGTCCATATCGAGCTTGCTGGCGTGAAATTGCCTCTGTTATTGTATTTTTTACAGCGTCATGCTCATAACTGGAGTTCGGTAATTCTTTGAGTAAATCGGCATTGTCTACTTTTTCTACTGTTACGGTCATATCAATTCTATCAAATAACGGACCAGATATCTTTTTCTGATAGTTTTGAATTTGTACTTCGGTGCACTTACACTCATGCGTGGAATCTCCTAAATAGCCACAAGGGCAGGGGTTCATCGTTGCGACCAGCATGAAATCTGCCGGATAAATAGACTTGCGATTTGCCCTAGAAATTGAGATATTTTTATCCTCTAGAGGTTGCCTCAGTGACTCTAGGGCAGAGCGTGGAAATTCAGGTATTTCATCCAGGAACAGAATCCCTTTATGCGCCAGAGAGATTTCCCCCGGCCCAGCTACGCCACCGATAATAGAAGTGGGGCTAGCCGTATGGTGTGGGTTTCTAAAAGGGCGTTCGCAGATTACTTCGCCAGTAGAAATTCCAGCTATTGAATAAATTTTAGTAATATCCACCATTTCATCGATCGTTAAATCTGGTAACAGGTTAGCTGCTGCTTTTGCAAGCAATGTTTTTCCAGCTCCAGGCGGACCAGAGATTAGAATGTTGTGATGACCGGCAATTGCGATTCCCATTGCGCGTTTGGCAATTTTTTGACCGCGTATGTGGTCTAAAATTGGCGATGAGCCTCGTTTTTTGGTCTCTACGACGAGCTCTGAATTGTTTTTCGATTGTTGTAGCGCAATTTGCGATTTAAGCGCTAAAAACAGGTTTTGCAATGTGTCTGTTCCGTAAATATTTACCCCATCCACCAGGGAGGCTTGTGCTAAATTTTTTATTGGCACATAAATTTCGGTGTATCCAAGTTTTTTTGCCGTTTCTACGATATTGATAATTCCGCGTATTGGCTTTACCTCTCCGCTTAGAGAAAGCTCACCCACAAAAATTTTTTTCGCCACATCGCTTTTTATCAGTTGCCCAGACAAAACTAATATTGATAGAGCAATCGGTAAATCTAAGAAAGCTCCATCTTTCGGTAAGTCTGCTGGTGCTAAATTGATGGTAACTTTTTTGTTGGGGAATGAAAATTCAGAGTTCGTCAACGCGCTCCGAACTCGCTCTTTTGCTTCGTTGACGGTTTTATTAGCCATTCCCACGATGTTGAAAGCGGGTAGTCCTCTATTCATATCGCCTTCGACTTCTACCAGTTTTCCATCAAAACCATAGGGCACAATTGAGTATATTTTACTAGTCATAATCCAGTTGTTATCACGCCGATATTAATTTTGCAACCCCCCAACCCAAGCTTATGCTAAAAAACAAGAAAATAATCGATGTGCCAAAAAGTGCATCCGGGACGGGTGACGCCACATTAGGGGGCCCCACAAGAAATTTGCGAGCAAATTTTTGTGGGGATAAATGTGGCGGCAGGACTCATCCCCAATTGCAGTGTGGAGCACCCAAAAAGCTTGTGGAAAACTCAGCAAAAATTGAATAAAAAAAGTATAAAAAAGTGTTGACACAAGCATTTTCCTGAATTATAATAGAGATAGCTTCTGAATAAAAAAATTATACAGAAGGTCAAAACAAAAATTTAGCCAAAATAACTCCACACTCTACACAGAAGACCGGTTTTCCTCGCAGTTACCGGTCTTCTTCTATTGTAAAGATAAGCAAATTATGATAAAATAGTGCCAGTTGGGGCTGACAAAGCTTAGACGGATTATTAACAGTTACGAGGCGTGCCGATTAAATACCGTAAGTATTAATAAGTGCTAAAAACACGAAAACTGCGCATGTTATGTACATGCCAGCTTACGCCTAATTATTTATAGGCTGGTTCTAGCTCAAGGTTCCGTAGATCTAGAATTATCATACAACGGAAATAAGGTCACTATAGCGGCGAACGGTGACATGAAAATTTAGCCACGGCAGCTAGCAGTTTCGTTTCTTGCAGCTACTAGTATTCGCTAAAACCAAAACAGGAAACTACACACGTAGAATCGTAACCCAGTGATAACTCGGACCCGGAGGCAGTATCCGGCAGCTCCACCAATATAAAATTTACTCGCCATTTTAGGCGATTTTTTATGCAAAATTTAGCCAAAATTCTCAAATATTGTAAAAATTACAACATTATAATAAAATTATTGCAACAGAGGGGAATATAGATAAACAAAGTAAAAAATACAACAAAATAGCTGAACAAAATTATTGCTTTTTTATAATTTTTGTGCTAATATCAAGTTAGTCCAAAAGACAAAACAAAAACTAAAAACAAAGGAAGCACATGAAAAGAACATAAAAAAGATTTAGCGGGCGAAAAGGTAATTTCTAGCCATAAATTACACAATTAGGAATTGCCTAGAGCTCCGCTAAATAGTCTAAAATCGTGTTTACGAGACAGATTAAAAGCGTAGAGCGCACAGGAAAATCTTTTATTTGTACCTTCCTATAAATAGAATAAAAGATTGAGACTGTAAGGACAATGCTTCACCTAGCGTGAAGCGGTCAAAAAGGGAAAAGGTGGACTAAGGTTGCGGTCAATAGTTTAATTTTAAGAGCCGGATAACCTCCACCTCCCTCCAGAAAAAACTTGGGGGCATTTACCAACTATGATATAATGTAGTTATGAAGCGTAACCGCATTATCTATAGCATAAGCATTGTAGGACTCGCAGCTTTAATTCTTATGCTTAACACACTATCTCCGACGGAAATTGGTCCTCTCGGAGTTTTGTTATTTTTTACAACAGTTTATTTGACTCTTTTTGGTATCTCGGTCTTCTTGTTCCAAACTTTTATCAAGATGGCCCTCAAAAGAACCACTATGAGCAATAAAGAATATCTTTATTGTGCAATTTTTACCTTCGGGCCAATTATGTTTTTAATGGCTCGCTCTTTTGACTCTGTCAACCTGTGGACTTCTGCTCTGATTATTTTATTTTTGTTTTTAACTGAATTTTTGGTCTACAAAAGAGTTTAAATGTGGTAAAATAAGCATATGAATTATGGTCAACAGGCACAGAAAGGAGAAAAGAGAGATTTTCTTGACTCTAATTTTGACGCCAAATCAGTTTACGAGCCATCCCCTGAGCTAGTGCCAGTTCAATCTGTTGAACAAGCCAAAGAACAAAACGCAGAGAATTTTCAGTCTATCGGTGACAAAGCAATAAACGCATCTCAGTGGCAAAACCCTGAGAAGAACACCAAAGAATTAGGCAAAGTAATTGATTTATCCCCTGAAGAACACTTATCGGCTGCTCAAGTTTCAAACGAGGCCATAATGCGCACGCCTTTTAAAAAAGAGGCAATAAAAACTGGTGACAATTTAAGTAAAGAGGGGATTAAAGAGACAGAAAAAGTCATAAAAAACTTCGAACACGACGGTAATGCTGCTGATTTTTATAGCACATGGCAAAATATGTCAGAGGTGAATCTAGAAAACTCCTGGAATCGAAAGCTGGGTGAAAATAACAACGGCAATCATAATAAAGGAATTGCAGCATGAAGACTCTAATCTGTTTCTGTAAAAATTACAACAATTTTAGAGGGGAAAAATAATGGATATTTGGGTGGTATTTGTCATCATAGCGTTGATAGCTCTGCTGGTATCTGTTATTGTTGGTGTTAGATTTTCTAAATTACGAAAATCTAAGCGTTATGAGCGTGGTCTCAAGATGGTGCCACTCTTAATTCATTTGCCGCCAACCACTGACGACATTGACTCTAGTACTCGCGACGAGCGCGATATCAACAACGAAGCTATTTCTAAAGCTCAGGTTATGTATTCCATTCTCGCCTCTACAATTTCTAAAGATTTCAAATCGAATGTTTATGGTCAAAAACATTTTTCTTTCGAGATTATCTCTAAAGATGGTTTAATCAAATATTACGCCATCGTTCCGGCCGTTTTAACAGAGACCGTAAAACAAGCCATTCAGTCCTCGTATCCTACTGCTAGGGTAGAAGAAAAGAGGGAAGGAAACATCTTTAAGGGAGGGAACGGGGCGGACTCGGTAACTGGTGCCGAGCTTCATTTAAGTAAGGACTATTTCTTGCCAATTGTCACTTACGAAGATACAAAAAGAGATGCTCAAACGGCATTATTAAACGCACTAACCAACCTAAACAAGAACGAAGGAGCGGCTGTACAAATTTTGTTTCGCCCTGCACAAAAAAATTGGTCATCGGCTGGAAAAGAATATATTGAAAATATCCAAAAGGGCAAAAAAACCACTAAAACTGTAGGGGCAGGGTTGGGCAGCTTCGTAATGGATGTTTTAAGGGCACCATTCGAAGTCCCGGGCGAGCACGAAAAAACTGAGCATCACATAATCTCAGAGGCTAAACAGGGGGAAATCACCGCAATAGCCAATAAAATGCGTTTTCCGGCCTTTGAAACTTTAATTAGAATCGTTGCTAGCTCCGAAACCAACTCGCGCTCACAAGCGATTTTAAGCGGCATTGCGAGCGCTTTTTCGCAGTTCAACTCGCCGGAATTCAACGGCTTTTCCATAGATAGAGCCAAAGACCCAAAGAAACTCATCGTTGACTATACATTTAGATTTTTCCCAGTCCAGAAGCGTTCTAGTATTTTGAACAGTGTCGAGCTCGCTTCTATCTTCCATCTCCCAGAACAAAATGCTATTCCGAACTCTCAGGTAGAAAGGCAATTGTCTAGGCAGGTTGATGGCCCAGCTAAACTAGCTACAGAAGGGCTGTTCTTGGGCACCAATGAATTTAGGGGCACAAAAAAGGCTATCTATCTGGACGAAGACGACCGCCGTCGCCATATGTATGTCATTGGTCAAACCGGTATGGGTAAATCTGTCTTCCTGGAGAACTTAGCCTTTCAAGATATGTGTGATGGCCGTGGGTTCGCCTTCATCGATCCTCACGGTGACGCTTGCGAAGCTATTTTAAAACGCGTTCCTAAAGAGAGAATCGATGATGTTATCTACTTTGATCCGGCCGATATCGAACGTCCAGTCGGCATGAATATGTTTGAATTTAAAGATGACGACCAAAAAGATTTCATTGTCCAAGAGGGGATTGCGATGCTTCAAAGCCTTTTCGACCCTAATAACCAGGGGTTCTTTGGGCCACGCGGTCAACACATGTTTAGAAATGCCGCTCTTCTCTTGATGAGCGACCCGACCGGTGCTACTTTTATTGATATTCCGCAGTGTTTTACCGATCCGGAGTTTGTTAAATCTAAACTCAAATACGTTACAGATAAGGCAGTTTACGATTATTGGACCAAAGAGTTCCCAGCCTCTCAAAAATCCAACGATGCCGGCGAGGTTATTACTTGGTTCGCCTCTAAATGGGGACCATTCCTCTCAAATACCATTATGCGCAACACCTTAGGTCAGGTAAAATCAGGCTTCAATATTCGCGAAATTATGGATAACAAAAAGATTTTCCTTATTAACCTCTCCAAAGGTCGCTTAGGCGATATCAATGCTAATCTGTTGGGTATGATTTTTGTTATGAAATTCCAGCAAGCCGCCATGAGCCGTCAAGATACGCCAGAGCACGAGCGTCAAGATTTCTGCCTCTATGTAGACGAGTTCCAAAACTTCGCTACAGATAGTTTTGAATCTATTCTCTCTGAGGCGCGCAAATATCGTCTCAATCTCATCGTAGCCAATCAGTTTATAACCCAATTAACAGATAAAATCAGGGAAGCACTACTTGGCAACGTTGGCACCATTATCTGTGGTCGCGTAGGTATTACAGACGCCGATTTAATGGTTAAGGCCTTTGCTCCTACCTTTACGGCCGAAGATTTAACTAAAACTCCAAATTATGCCGCTATCTGTAAAGTTATGATGTTTGGCATGCCATCTTCGCCGTTCACTATGAATTTACCAGCCCCAATGGGCGAGCCAAACGATGATTTGCTTAACACCCTAAAGGTATACTCGGCAACTCGCTTTGCCAAAACTCGTTCAGAGGTAGAGAAGGAAATTCAAGCTCGCTGGGATACCCCAAAGCCAGAATCGCCAAAACCGGCGCCTCAGCCAGAAAATCAGAATTTCCTTGATGACTGGTTAAGCAAAAAAGCCGAATAGATATGTTATAATAAGGCCATGAACGAGGGTCAAGATTGGGTGTATACAGATACGGTCAAAGATCACTTTTTGAATCCGCGCAATTTTTTAATGGGCGACGAATCTAAATTTAAGTGCGACGCCACAGGGATAGTCGGCAACCCAGTTTGTGGTGATCAAATGAAAATGTATATCAAAGTTGATAGTGACACCGATATTATAACAGGGATAAAATGGAAAACATATGGCTGTGCTTCGGCCATCGCTTCCACTTCGGCTTTAACAGAGCTAGCCCAAGGGAAAACTCTAGAAGAGGCTCTCGAAATCACCGCCAAAGACATAGACAATTACCTAGGCAATCTGCCCAAACACAAATTCCACTGCTCAATCTTAGGCCAAGAAGCCCTAAAAAAAGCCATAGAAAACTACCGCAATAATAAATCAGACTGAACGGGCCCTGTCGCCATATTAAATAACGCTTACTTACGGCATAATAACCTCTTAAATTCGCTATTGGTGAAAATTTCAAAAAATTGAACGGGTGACGGACTTTTTGGGGGAGGAGAGTCCGGTAGGACCCGTTCAGTCCGTGAAACTTTCTAAAATTAAGATAAAGTGCTCATTTGTTGTAACTTATTTATGATACCGGGTAAAACGTCCATCACGGCATCCACATCCGCCATAGTATTTTCAATGCCAAAAGAAAATCGAATAGAGGAATGAGCAACCTCAGCATCACCGGTTTTAGCCATAATGGTCCGTGAAGGTTTTATATCCCCAGAGGCGCAAGCCGACCCAGTAGAGACAATTACCCCGGCATTATCAAGATATAATTGGATAGACTCACCCTCTGCCGCCCGAAAAGAAACATTTAAGATATTAGGCAAAGATTTGCCCCTGTTTATGTCTGTATTTAGACTGCTGCCAGGTATTTCGTCTAAAATTCGCTGCGCTAAAGTGTTGCGTAATTTTCGCACCTCTGTATCGTATCTTTGAAAATTTCCAGAAATTTTGTCGAGTGCCACCCCAAAACCAATAATTCCTACTGTATCATAGGTGCCACCTCGGCGTTTATTTTCTTGATCGCCAAAAATTAAAGGCTTAAAAGGCACACCGCTTCGCATATAAAGCGCCCCCACCCCTATCGGTCCACCAATTTTGTGTGCCGAAAAGGTCGCATAATCTAGCCCTAACTTATTTATATCTATAGGAATTTTTCCTAAAACTTGAGTTAAGTCAGAGTGCAAATATTCTGTTCGGCAATCAGTTACCAGGGGATGACCCCAGTCGTCTTGCACGTTAAATAAGTCAGATTTTTCCAGTCTCTCTCTCTTAAGACTCGGCAGTTCCAAAATCTCCCCAATCTCATTATTGGCCAGCATGTAAGAATACAGTTTAGGCAATTTTTCTCCGCGATAAAAGTCCGCCGCTCGTATCACCGAGTGGTGTTCCAGGGGTGAAGTCTCAATCTGACAACCCTCAAAAATATGCATTACAGTATTATTACTCTCTGAAGACCCAGAGGTAAAAATAATCTCCTCTGGCTTAGCGCCAATTAGCGCAGCTAATTTAGCGCGAGTTTTTTCAATCTGATTCTTGGCCGAATGACCAGGGGTATGCAAGGCTGAAGCATTCCCATAAAAGGCATTCATAGCCTCCCACATTGCCGTTTTTACCTCTGGTAAAATCGGACTCGTCGCCGCATGATCCAAGTAAACCATATCTGAATTATATCATACCGACATTATAGGGCAAAAGCTCATCGCGCTGAATGGGACCTGTTGCCAAGCTTTTCAGACTGAACGGGCCCTGCCGGACTTTTCTCCCCCAAAAAGTCCGTCACCCGTTTACTAGAATCTCTTAGACTCATCTACATGTATTTTACGATATCGGGTGGTTCGGCATAATAAGCCCTTAGGTACCTTGTTTTTTTGCTCTTCAAGGTGTATAATAGAGAAGTATATTAGTAAAAGAAGAGGTACAATGACAGGGAAAACAGGGGATTACGATTCGTCGGAAATTCGGGTGCTTGAAGGGCTTGAACCAGTTCGCTTGCGTCCAGGTATGTATATCGGTTCAACCGGTTATGACGGCTTGCATCACTTAATTAAAGAAATCGCCGACAACTCTATCGACGAGGCCATCGCTGGCTATGCAAATAAGATAGAAATTACTATTCTTAAAGACGGCGGCGTTCGCATAGATGATAACGGCCGCGGTATCCCTGTCGATATCCATCCTAAAACCAAAAAATCCACCCTAGAAACAGTTCTTACGGTCCTGCACGCTGGTGGTAAATTTGGCGACGGTGGTTACAAAGTATCCTCTGGTCTTCATGGTGTCGGTTCCTCTGTTGTTAATGCTCTTTCTACCCACATGGTTGCCGAAGTTTACAGGGGCGGCAAGACTCACCATATCGAGTTTGATACTGGTAAGCCAACTATGGAGCTCAAGGTCACTAGCGGCTCACCACGTGAATCTGGCACCTCTATTACTTTTTATCCAGATCCAACCATTTTTAAAGAAACTACTACTTTTGATTTTAATTGGGTCTCGAATTACGCCAGGCATCAAGCTTACCTCACTAAAGGCATTCTAATCACCGTCTCAGACGAGCGTACAGGCGCTAGAGAGTCGTTTTATTTTGAAGGCGGCATTAAGAGCTATGTTAAGCGCCTAAACGAAGGTAAAGAGCTCCTCACGAACGATATTTTCTACGTTGAGAAACCAGTCCAAGATTCCATTATAGAAATAGCTATTCAATACAATGATACTTATTCTGAAACCTTAAAACCTTTCGCTAATAACGTTCTTACCCCTGATGGCGGTATGCATGTAGTTGGTTTTAGAACCGGTTTAACTCGCACTGTTAACGATTATGCTCGTAAAAACGGCTTACTCAAAGAAAAAGAGGACAATCTCACAGGTGACGATATCAAAGAGGGTCTCACCGCTGTTATTTTGGTAAAATTGCCAGATCCACAATTCGAGGGTCAAACCAAGAATAAACTCGGCAACCCAGAGATTCGCGGCTATGTAGATAAGGTCATGACCGAGTATTTTGGTTATTATCTAGAGGAAAACCCAGCTATTGCCAAGAAAATCATCGGTAAAGCCACTCTGGCTGCGCGCGCTCGCAAGGCCGCTCGT
>CAZEYN010000009.1:0-7145 GCA_964516075.1 uncultured Candidatus Saccharibacteria bacterium
TTCAACTTCGATGGCGGCAACTTGTTCAAGTTGTTTAGCCTTAATGGATGCTGGCGTGCCACTTAAGAAACCAGTTTCTGGTGTAGCGATGGGGTTGATGGTAGATGTGCCGAAGGGACAGGAAATCACTGTTGATGATATTGACAAGGCTTATGTGCTGACCGACTTGATGGACGCGGAAGATTTTGCTGGTGATATGGACTTTAAGGTAACTGGTACGACCGAGGGCGTGACGGCCTTGCAAATGGATATGAAAGTGCACGGTTTGCCAGTGGAAATTATGGAGAAGGCTCTGAAGCAGTCGCACGAGGGCAGGATGCATATCCTCGAGCACATGCTTTCGGTGATTGATAAGCCGCGTGCAGAGATTTCGAAATATGCGCCACGAATCGAGAAACTGATGATTAATCCAGAGAAGATTGGTGCTGTGATCGGTAAAGGTGGCGAGACGATTAATAAGATTACCACTGAAACTGGTGCCGAGATTAATATCGAGGAAGACGGTTTGGTGACGATTGCTGGTAGTGATCCAGAAAAGATTCAGAAGGCTTTGGATTGGGTGAAATCTTTGACTGAGGAGCCGGAAGTGGGGAAAATTTACGAAGGCACCGTGGTGGCGATTAAAGATTTTGGGGCTTTCGTGAATATCTTACCTGGAATTGATGGAATGCTGCACATTTCGCAAATTTGTGATAAAAGGTTGAAGTCTGTGGATGAAGTTTTGCATATGGGCGACAAGGTGAAGGTGCGCCTGGTGGCTATTGACCATGGGAAACTTTCTTTGTCGATGAAGGACTTGAAATAAGCCGAAATCATCCTCTGTGTGAGGGTGATTTTTAGGGGTGGCACTATATAATGCGGGGGGACATAAAAAAGATTGAGATTTGTGAAAAAAGGTAAAATTATTCCCAATGGTGTTGTGCTGGAAAAATATGAGATGGAAACGATTGTGTTTTTTGACTGAGCTTGGTTATGATATTGAATTGATTCCACCTTCTAATATTCCGAATGTTCGTATGCCGGATTTTAAAATGAAAAATTTAAAATGGGAAATGAAGAATCCTAAGGGGAAAAGTCATTCGACATTAGAACATGCATTTCAAACTGCCGTAGAACAGTAGGCCCAGCCCTCTTTTTTATGGTATAATATAGGGATGGAGATGGATAAAATTCGGAATTTTTGTATTATTGCGCATATTGATCATGGGAAGTCGACGATTGCGGACCGAATGATGGAAATTACTGGGACGGTGGAGGAGCGCGAGATGAAATCGCAGCTTCTAGATTCGATGGAGCTTGAACGCGAAAAGGGGATTACAATTAAATTGGCGCCGGTGACGATGAAGTGGAAGGGTTATACCTTGAATTTGATTGATACGCCGGGGCATGTAGATTTTTCTTATGAGGTTTCGCGTAGTTTGCAGGCGGTGGAGATGGCGGTTTTAGTGGTGGATGCGACGCAGGGAATCCAAGCGCAGACTTTGGCGAATGTTTATTTGGCTTTGGAACAGGACTTGGCGATTATTCCGGTGATTAACAAGGTAGATTTGCCGGCGGCAGACGTGGAAAAGGTTTCGGCGGAGATTGTGAATCTTTTGGGATGCTCTAAGGATGAAATTATTTCGGTTTCTGGGAAGACTGGATACAATGTGGGCAAGATTTTGGATAGGATTGTCGGGGCGGATGACGCATCTGATACTTATTGGGAGCGTCCGCGACCAACGGGGAGCGGAAAGAGCGAAGCTCGCCCCGTAACGACGGGCGAGAGCGAACGTTTCCCAAAAGTATCTGATGCGTTAGCCGCGCAAAACACTCGGGCGTTGATTTTTGATTCGTATTTTGACGATTATCGCGGGGTGGTTTTGTATGTGCGAATTTTCGAGGGGGAGATTAAAAAAAATGCCGAGATTTTGATGATGGCGGCCGAGACTAAAGGTTTGGCGTTGGAAGTTGGTGTTTTGACGCCAAAAATGACACCAAAAGATTCTTTAAAGACTGGGGAAATTGGTTATATTGTGACGAATTTGAAAACTACGCGCGAGGCCAAGGTGGGTGATACGGTGACTTTGGCGAAGCAGCCGGCTGGCGAGCCTTTGCCTGGTTATAAAAATGTTTTGCCGTTTGTTTATGCGGGGTTTTTCCCAGTTTCAAATGATCAATATAAAGATTTGAAAGAGGCGATTGAAAAGTTGGCTTTGTCGGACTCGGCTTTGAAATTTGAACCGGAAAATTCGCCGGTTTTGGGATTTGGTCTGAGAATTGGATTTTTGGGACTTTTACATATGGACATTATTCGCGAGCGATTGGGACGCGAATTTAATTTAGATTTGATTGTGACAAATCCGTCGACAAATTATGAAGTTTTGATGAATAATGGCGAGGTTTTGGAAATTAAGTCGGCGGCGGATTTGCCGGACGTTTCGGAGATAGCAGAGATTCGTGAGCCGTGGGTGAAGGGCGAGATTATTTTGCCAAAGGAAATGATTGGGAACGTGCTAAATTTGATTAACGAAAAGCGTGGGCATCAGACGAATTTGAGCTATATTGAGGACCGGGCGGTGATTGATTTTGAGGCGCCGATGGCGAATCTTTTGACGGATTTTTATGACCAGTTGAAATCTGCAACAAGTGGCTACGCTTCATTTAATTATGAACTTAACGGTTATAGAGCGGAAGATTTGGTGCGCGTGGACTTTTTGGTGGCTGGGCACAAAATGGATGCTTTGTCGGTGATGGCGCACAGGAGTGAGGCAGACCGAATTGGGCGCGAGGTGACTAGGAAATTGAAGGAAGTGATTCCGCGACAAAATTATGAGGTAGCCCTGCAGGCGGCAATTGGCGCGCGAATTATTGCGCGCGAAACTATTGGGGCTTATCGCAAGGATGTGACGGTGAAAATTCATACTGGCGACAGGGACCGAAAGGCTAAATTACTGGAAAAGCAAAAACGTGGTAAGGCACGCATGAAACGATTTGGCAAAATCGATATTCCTAGCGAAGCTTTTACGGTTATGCTTAAACGCGACTAATTTAGTATGGTATGTCATAAGATTTCTTAATTAGCTATTTACAATGACGTAGATGAATCTAAAAGATTCCAGTGAACGGGCGGCGCCCATATTTTAGTGAAGGGACATTTCGGAGCCTGGCAAGGCGAGAATTAGCGCCGTCCGCCCGTGGCGGCGGGCCGGGCGGACGCGACCCCGAGCGAAATATGGCGGCAGGACCCGTTCAGTCTGCGAAACTTTATTGAAATTAAATTTCATAATTAATAGATGTGATATAATTTAATTATGAAGCGATTTTTGATTTTAATTTTGGTTTTTGTGTTGGGTTTGGTTTCGGTGCCGGTAAGCGCGATTTCGGAAAATCAAAAAAGCGCAATCGTTGATAACTGTGATAGTATAAAAATTAGTTTGAAAAAAGTTCAAAAAGACGATGCGCGACTTAGGGTGATTTTGGGTGGCAAATACGAGATGATTTTGACGAATTTTATCACTCCATTAAACATGCGGATGGTAGAAAATGGAATTTCTAGTGCAGAGTTAGTAGAGAACCAAAATGATTTTTCGAGCAATAAAACAATTTTTAGCAACGACTACATTAAATATCAGCAAGATTTGGAAGAGTTAATTGCGATAGATTGTAAAAATAAGCCAGAAGAATTTTACGAAAAACTAGAAACAGTGCGGCAAAAACGTAAAATTATGGAGCAGGATACTTTACGAATGCGTAGTTTGCTGACGCAACATGTTACGTTGGTTTCTGAGTCAAGGAGTAAGATATGAAAAAACAAACAATGAGTAAAGGCGGGCGAAATTTGGTGATTCTAGGAGTTTGTTCGATTTTGATAGCACTAACTACGACTGGGGTAAGTTTGGCGATTTACCATAATTCTGGGGATATTTATTTGGACCGCTCTAGACCTGGATTTTTGCCGGACGAAGAGGAAGCTGAACAAGAAAACGAGGAAGAGGAAGCTGATTATTCTTTTGATAAAAGTGGCGAGCTAACCGTAGAAGTAGTGGATGAATATCTGGAAAAAGTAAAAAACGAAATAGACATAATCGACGCAAATAATGATGCTTTTTCGGCTGATGTTTTATCAAACAGTGAGCTTGGAATACCTAACGAATAATTCTTGATTTTTCAAAAGAAAAGCCTTATACTTAAAATAGAGGTTTTATGAAGAAAAAACAGTCTCAATCACGGATGTTTGGTTTAGCAGCTTTAGCAGTGCTAGTGTTGGCTGTTGGGTTGATGATTTTTGGACTGTCTAAAACAGTTAGTGGCATGGAAGACGCAATGATTTCAAAAACGCCAGAGGCGATTTTAGCAAGCGCAGGTGTAACTAGCGAAAAAGATATATTTTTGTCAGTAAATTATTTTGACCAGAAGGCTGATGAATGTGTAAATTTATATGATGGCGATAAAAATGTCCTAAAAACTAGACAATTTGAATGGACCGAATGTAAATATTATAAGAAGGGACTGGAACAGGGGCTTGTTGAATTTGATTTGAGCGGGAATTCTTTGTTGGTGGGCAAAGCTGGTAAAAATATTGCTAACCAGGGAATGAATGATTTGACGCGATGGTTTGAGGAAGTAGATGGAAAGAGCAAAAATTATATAGGCTCGTTGCAATTAGGATATAACAGTGAGGGTGCGGAATTTTTGTTCTATCGTGATGATTTTTATCCGTTAGACGAGGCCGAGTTTAGCGTTGACGATAATGTAAATCGTGATGGGCATAACCATTTATTTACCATGAATTTTGCGGTGCCATTTACGGTTTTAGCTAATGGTGAGGAAACTTTTAAAGTTACGGCAGACGACGACACTTTTGTGTTTGTAGATGATAAGTTAGTATTAGATATGGGTGGTATACACGATGCAATGGTTGGCGAATTCATAATTCATGATAATGGCGAAATTTATGCGTCGGTAGATGGTGAAGATTTTGCTTATACTGGTGTTACGGTTGAAGCTAATTCTGCACAGTCGATAAAAGTTTTCCATGCAGATAGAGATTCAGACGGCTCGGTGTTTGGCGTCCAGACCAATAATATGAATCTTGCCGTGACGGATGCAAAGTTGGCAAATCGCCAGGGCGATGGTTTGCAAATTGCTTATGACCCAACGGATTCAACTTATGTAGCGCCATTGGGCGAGAGTCTTGTAACAACTCCTGATAATACTAAAAGCTACATAACGATGGCGATAATAGAGAGCGTATTGATAATAGCTTTTGTGATAATGTTGATGATTGCGGTTAGAAGTTTTGTAAAACGCGAAGTAAAAAAATAACTATTTTTTAGGGCTGCCAATGTTGGCTGGGCGCCCATATTCTGGAATGATGATTTGAACGGTTTCGCCGTGATGATTCCTGAGGGGAATATTTAATTCTTGTGCAAGAGTGTTGACAATGGAAGCACCAATGCGTAGGCCGGTAAATGAACCTGGCCCAGACATGAAAGTAATTTCGGTGATATCTTGGAAACTGGCGTGATTCTCGACGAGTTTGTCGCGCAAAAAAGCAAGGAGTTTTTCAGCTAAATCATTGGCAAATGTGTATTCGTAAGTTTTATCATCTAATTTGAGAATTGTGGTAGGTGTGGAGGTGTCAAGATATAATTTCATAGTTTAATTATATCACGAAACAACTTCGATATTGCGGCCATTGTCGGTGTAGGTAATTTGAATTTTGATGTGATTTTCTGGTAGAAAATCGGCGATGGATTTGCCCCATTCAATAATAATGATATTGTTGGGGTTATTGAGATTCTCGGATAAATCTTCAGCCATAAGACCTGGATCTTCTAAGCGATAAAAATCGTAGTGAACAAGATGACCATTAGGTACGGCATAAGATTTAGAAATGGTGAAACTAGGGCTAGTTACAGGCTCTTCAATTTTGAGACCTTCGGCGAGGCCGCGCGTAAAGGTGGTTTTGCCGGCGCCGACATCACCAATAAGTTCAATGACTGCTGGGGTCTTGAGGGTCTTGGCGAAATTTCTGCCGAAATCTAGCATTTCTTGCTCTGAACGGATAATCATAGTATAATTATAACATGATTTATGTGTCTGGGATATCTGGAACTGGGATGGGGCCTTTAGCATTGATGGCTAAAAATGCTGGGCTTCTAGTTTGCGGTTCAGATTTGAACGAAGGGGCGATTTTTCCGGAGCTAGAAAAGTCTGGAATAGAAGTAAAAATTGGCGAGCAAGACGGGAAATTTTTACAAGAAAAATTAGACGAGGGGGTAGATTGGTTTGTTTATACTTCGGCTTTACCAGAAGATCATCCAGAATTGCTTTTAGCTAAAAAAGCCGGCATAAAATGCACAAAACGGGATGATTTGACGGCGTTTTTGGTTGAAAAATTGGGACTAAAAATGGTGGCGGTGGCTGGAACGCATGGCAAAACTACAACAACTTCGATGATTGTGTGGGCGGCTTTGGAATTAGGGTTACCAGTTTCGTATATTGTAGGGACAACTTTGGGTTTTGCACCAAGTGGCGCTTATCATAATAGCGATAAATATTTTATTTATGAGGCGGATGAATATGATAGGAATTTTTTGAAATTTCATCCGTGGCTTGCGCTAATAACTTGTGTAACTTATGATCACGCTGATATTTACAAGACGCCAGAAGATTATAAGCAGGCATTTTTGCAATTCGAAGCGCAGAGTGAAAAATCTGTAAAAAGCGCGGGAATTCACGATGAATATTTATTTGATAAAATTGTCGGTGAGGTAAGGCGGAAAGATGCAAATTTAGCTTTGGCGGCGATTTCGGCAATTTGTGAAGATTTGAAAATGCAAGGGCAAAATGCGCCAAGTAGGGCAGAAATTATAGAGGTCTTGAATGATTTCCCGGGTGTGGGGCGAAGATTTGAAAGGCTGTCGGACGGGGTTTATACTGACTATGCGCACCATCCGGAAGAAATTGAGGCGACAATAAACGTGGCGCAGGAAGAGGCCAAAATTAGGGGTAAAAATGGCGTGGTAGTTTTATATCAACCGCATCAGAATATTCGCCAGCACGAGGTGCGCGCTGATTACAAAAAGGCTTTTTCTGGGGCGGATAGAGTTTTATGGCTGCCAACTTATTTAACTCGTGAAGACCCAAATTTGCCGATT
>CAZEYN010000009.1:7155-17812 GCA_964516075.1 uncultured Candidatus Saccharibacteria bacterium
GGCGGGGATAGAATGTGCCGAAGCAGTAGAACTTGATGAAAATTTGGTACAAAAAATACAAGATTATTTAAAACGGAATTACTTGGTAGTTTTAATGACGGCTGGACCGGCAGATGATTGGCTGAGCCACAATAAGAATAAACTTATTGAATTTTGATTTTGCTTGTGTTAATATAGTATTATGGGCAAAGGAAATAATAAGGTTCTAGTGGGGGTTTTGATAGGGCTTTGTGCCGTGATGGTTGGTTTGCTAGTTGCCATAGGTATTAATTTATATCAGCAAAATACACAGTCACTTTCTGATGGTAATCAAGATACTAAGGGCACATCGCAAACTTCTGAAACCGATGCCGCTGTGCTGGTTAAAATTGCTGAATATCAAACAGAGATTGACGCCATAAAAGACACAGATACGCAGGCTGCTGCTGAACTTTATCAAGAGCGCGTTTTTTATTTGATGGATATTGAAAATAATGAAAATTACGCCAAATATATACTTGCGGATATGATTGCAATAGACGATATTGAGCAATCTACGGGGTCTGCTATTGATGTAATAAACTATGCCGATTTCTTTGGTGATACGGAACTGTCCGCGCAGTATGAAGAAATTTTTAACGTTCGTAAGGAAGTAGAAGGAGATTTGGATGGGCGCGGCTAAGGGACGTATGAAAATTTTGGCTGCTAGCTTTTTTGTTATGCTTAGCGTGTTTTTGTGTTGCCAAAATGCTAACGCTTCATCATATAGTGATTGTATAGACGCGAGCGGGGGAAGAGGTGAAATTGACTCCGTGCAATGGGCTTGTCGCGGCTATGTTCCATGGAACAGTGATTCGGCTTGTACTCTTTGGATTGGTAGTAGTGGCTCTCAGGATACTGTCATAGAAGTCTCAAAATTAAGCGGTAAAGAGACTGCTTATATGTGGGGTATGTGCACAAAAGGTGCTTATTACGCGGGTCATGTAAAAATTTCCGATGATAATGGCTCGTTTTCGTATAATGGTAGCAGAGTAGATCGTGGAACGTGGGGAAACCCGAAATCAACTCCTATCAGTGTAGATATAGCAAGATTCACGAGCGGGGTTACGCCAGTGCAGACTTCTAGCGGCGTTGCTTATACGCGTAATGTAAATATTTATCGTTGTTTCCAGAATAAAGTCGCAAGTGATTATGCGGGGGCTTGTTCTTCTCAATATTCAAATGTTACCGTACTGATTAAAATTGTAAAACTTGGCACCATTACAGTGAAGGGCAATTCAAAAATTACATCAGTAGATAACGCTATTTTGGAGGGCAATATATATCAGGCAACTGACGATAATGTAACGGCGCATTTTGAACATGGGCTGTATCAATCAAACGATTATGGTTTGTCTTTGTCGCAAGTTTCCTATGGTTTGTATAGTGCCTTGGATCGTTCAACTGCTTTATCTAACAGAGTCGTTGTTTCTGATACAAAAGATTCTAATAAAGTTAACCATACGGTTGCTCTTTCTACGGCAGATACTATAATTGATTTTTGTCAAAATATTAGCTTTAAGTCTAAAACGTGGGATATTTTGAAGAATTTAGTCACGAATAATATCTATACTGAACCGCAAAATGACACTGGACAATCAATTGCGGCATGTGCTAAAGTTCATCATCCTTGGAATTTCAAAATTAATGATATAGAAGTGACGCCGCCAGAAGACAACATTGTTTATGCCGGTGAGCATGCCTCTTTGAATTATAATTTAATAGTAAATAAAAATAATGATAACTATCCGATTACGGATATTCCGAATGCTTCGGTTTCTGTTTGTGCGGAATATAACGGAATAAATGAGTGCCAGACTCTTTATGATAAAAAGACCATGCACAATAATGGAACAATAGATAATAATACAAATTATGGATACAATGCGTCGGTAAGTTCTTATTCGGTAAATATTTTTAAGAATGACTGGATAGTGCCAGATTTGCCAGCCGGAACTGAATATTGCTTAACATTATCCGTAACTCCTTTAAATTCTGGAAATGGTTATTATAGTAATTTTGATTTTTCGACTAAATCGGTAAAGAATTGCTATACTGTAGCTAAACGACCGAACATGCAAGTTTGGGGCGGAAATGTGTATTCTAGCAGCGGAATTAATACTAGTGTTGCTGTAAAATATAATGTGCTTGGCTACAATGGAACATATCCAAGAATCTTTGGCTCTTGGGGCGAGTTGGGCGTGATTGCTAATGGTGAAATTTCTGGTTTTGCTAGTGGTACTACAACCGCATATGACGGACAGAATTTAGCGGCGAACTCTGGCGGTGGTACAAAGACGGATTTTTGTAGTAGATCGCCACTTACCTTTGCCAACAACAAATGCAACACCGGCACAGCTGGTTCCATAGGCACAATGTCCAAAAGCGAAAACCAAGCCGTTAAAGACAAAGAAGCCGTAATAGCTAAACTAATAGACGACACAAATAATGCCGTAGATACTAATGAAGTAAACTTAAACGATGGTAATAGTTACTATAAAAACAGTAACAATATAAAAATAATTGAATCTGCTTTAACTACAGATGGAATAATAAAAGTAGTCCATGCTAAGAATATCTATGTAGCAGGCAATATCCAATTCGCTGAAGCAAACTACGAAAGCCTAGGCGAAATTCCAAAAGTATTACTATATGCCGATGAAAATATCTACATAGACTGTAATATCACAAGGATAGATGCACTACTAATGGCAGAAAAGGAAGTAAAAACTTGTGCAGACGAAAATGGTAATGTCCCAGACGCAAATAGCGAATCTAGGTCTAAGCAATTAAAAGTAAACGGCGCAATCATTGCAAGCAAACTATCACCAGACAGAACCTATGGCGCAGCTACTGGCAATAATTCTATAGTTCCAGCTGAAATCATCAACTTTGACCCAACATTATACTTGTGGGCTGGACCAACTGATGACGATGATAGTTCTGTGTCCGGCAGTTTAGAAACTACTTACATCCACGAGATGGCGCCAAGGCAATAGTTGGCTTAAGGGGGGTGGGCGTGATATAATAAAAAAATGAAGCAGAGGACACAGTTTGTTTGCCAGCAGTGCGGAGCAAGTTATATAAAGTGGGTGGGGCAATGCACGAATTGCTCGGCTTGGAATTCTTTGGTGGAGCAGGTGGTTTTGCCGGAAAACGAGAAAAAGACCGCGGTTGATAAGGGGAAATTATCTGGAAAAAAGTTGGATTTTGTGAAGTTGAACTCGGTGGTACCTTCGGGTGCGAAGGCACGGCTTTCGACGCGATTTCGTGATTTGGATGTGGTGCTCGGTGGCGGGATTTTGCAGGGTTCGGTGAATTTACTGGCTGGGCAGCCGGGGATTGGCAAGTCGACGATTTTGATGCAAATTTGTGCGGAAGTGGCGAAAGCGCATAAAGTTTTGTATATTTCGGGCGAGGAGTCGGCAGGGCAGGTAAAATTGCGCGCGGAAAGGTTGGGGGCAAATTCGGATAAGTTGAGTTTTGCGGTTTCGACTTCTGGCAATGATATTGCTAAAACTATCGAAACGGCGGAGTTTGATTTGGTGATTATCGATTCGATTCAGACTTTGGCGATGAACGAAATTTCTTCGGCGCCGGGGACGGTTTCACAGGTGACAAATTGTGGAAATTTGATTATTCGCGCGGCAAAGGCGACTGATACGGCGGTGGTGGTTGTAGGACATGTGACGAAAGATGGTACTTTGGCCGGACCGAAAACTTTGGAACATTTGGTGGATGTGGTTTTGAATTTTGAGGGTGATAGATATGGTGGGTTTAAGACTGTGCGGGCGGTGAAAAATCGTTTTGGCGGGACTAATGAAGTGGCGATTTTTGAGATGGCGGAGAGTGGGCTTAAAGAGGTGGAGAATCCTTCGGCGGCTTTATTGGCTGAACGGACGAATACTGATGGTTCGGTGATTTTGGCGACGATGGAGGGAAATCGGCCGATTTTGGTGGAGATTCAGGCTTTGGCAACGAAGTCGAATTTTGGTTATCCAAAGCGGACGGCGAGTGGCTTTGATTTGAATCGTTTGAATTTATTAATCGCAGTTTTGGAAAGGCGGACTAAGTTGAAATTGTCTGACCAGGATATTTTTATTAATGTGGTGGGCGGGATGAAGTTGAATGATTCGGCGGCGGATTTGGCGATTTGTATGGCGATAGCGTCGGCGGTGGCGGGGCGAAAATTGGGTGAAGAATACGTGGTGTTTGGCGAAGTGGGACTAGGTGGCGAAATTCGTTCGGTATTTCGGGCAAATCAGCGAATTGCTGAAGCTAAGAAATTGGGTTTTTCCCATGCGATTGCTCCGGCAACAGTGAAAGACAAATTTGTGGCGCCGGTGAAAGATTTGCGCGAAACTTTGATTAGGTATGTAAAATGAGAATTTTAGGGATTGACCCAGGGATTGGGATTTGTGGTTTTGGGTTGATTGAAACTAAGAGCCGGGCGGATGCTAAAGCTCTAGATTTTGGTGTGGTGACGACGAAAATTCGCGCGCCGCTGCCGAGCCGGTTGAAAGAATTATATGATTCGATGAGTGAAGTTTTTCGCGAGACCAAGCCGGACGTGGTGTCGATTGAGAAGTTGTTTTTTACGAAAAATATTACGACCGGAATTGCAGTGGCGGAGGCGCGGGGAATTGTGCTTTTGATTGCAGAGCAAAATGGTTTGCCGGTTTTTGAATACACGCCGAACGAGATTAAGCTGACTTTGACTGGCTATGGCGCGGCGAAAAAACCGCAGATGCAGGAAATGGTGCGCGTGCATTTGGGGCTGGAACAGAAGCCTAAACCGGATGATGCGGCCGATGCTCTGGCGGCGGCTATTACGCATTCGCTGATGAAAATATAGCCTATATTTCTGCCTCAATAATTTCATCCGCTTCATCACGAGTTACTTTCGTATCAAACAAGCCAATGACTTCGTCTCCATCATGAGCCGAACGACCACCAGCATATTCAAGCGATGCATCTTCAAAGCGCCTAAATTGCGCAATAGCCGAATTAAGTTCAGTTTGGTTAAATACTCCAACTTCGCACATCAAATCAAATTCGTGAACCGTTAAACCGGTTACTTTTGTAAATAGCGCCGGCTCAAGATTGCGTATGACATCCGTTAGTATTTCTTCGCGATAATCCGTAAGATACATAAATACCGGAATTCTAGTAATAAATTTTAGAAGCTTTTCACGCAATTCTTTTTTAAAGCCTTTGCGCTCTTTTTCTTCTGCGTCCTCTTCTTTTCTCTCTTCCGGAGTAGCATCGCGACCTTCTTGCGCGCGCTCTTTTTTAGCTTCTTTAACGGCTTTCTCGCGAGAAATTACTTTTGACAAATCATTTTTGAGATTACGGAAGTCTTCAATTTTTTCAAGGGCATCAATTATCTCTTGATTATTCATGACTTTTTCGAGAATGGCGGTAGTTACGTCGACTAGACGAGCGGATTGCCAACGTCTAGCAAGCATTGTTGAGGCTGTTCCATAAGTAGAAATATCAAGGATTTCTGCGGCTTTAAGCTTTTGCATGCTAATACCGTCATAGCAAAGAACTGGGAGAAGGCTAATAAATTCTTCCAAGCGTTCCTCTGGACGTCTTTTATCGGTTACGGTACCTAACTTATTACTATAATCAGCAATTAGTCTCAAGGCACGGCTAGGTGCAAAATCAAGAACATAGCAAGTTGGCTTCATATAAATCTTTCTCATCGGGTCGTCGGCATCTTTTAAAGTCCATGGACTTTGCGCCCGAAAAGCCGTTTGAAAATACGTTTCAGGAGAATCGGTATTTCTCAAGAACAAAACTCCAGACCAAGCAGGAATCGTAACTCCAGTCGTAAGCTTGCCACAAGATAGAGTAATCGTCATTGTATTAGTGCCGTTTTGAATTGCATTAGCGACAGGCTCTTTCGCTTCTTTACCTCCCGGCGTATCAGAACCAGCCGCACGAATAATCTTATAATTACAGAAGAATGGATCGTTGTTAAGCATATCTTCCATTGCTTTGCAGGCTGGAATGCTGGGCAAAAACCAAAAAGTATGACGTAATACGGAAAGCAAGCGTGCATCCTCAAACGGAAGAGCTGGTGCCTTGTAATCCATTTTATTCTCGACCGCAACTTCAAGATCTATGCCATGAAGAATATTTAAGAATTTCTGAACATCCTTTTCCAAAACAAAAACATCTTTTCCGTTTTCGTCTTTCTTCGTTCTGAAGAATGTATTCAAATCAAATTCGTTAAATTCGCTCTGCATTGCAACTTCTCGCAAGCTTTGCGGCATCTGGTAAGTCATCATGACGATTCGTGGCAGTGATTTGTATGGGTTTTCTTTAACACTATTCCAGTCATTCTTCGCGCGTTGTTCATCTGTATAGGTCCAGTTAGAAATCTGGTCTTCTGAGAATTCGCCGTCTGTTAATGCACGAAAAGGTGTCCCAGAAAGATATAAGTAGCCATGCGTTTTGAGTGGGAGCGTTCCTTCAATTTCTTCCGCCTCGTCATAATTTTCAGGAGCTTGCTCGGATTTTTTATCATCTTGTCCAAGCTCTTTTGCGGCATCACGCCACGCGCCAAAGTGATATTCGTCCACATAAACACAATCCCATTCAATTTCGCGCATCTTTTTATGACGCTCTTTCAAACTTCCGTCATTACTTTTGCCGAGCACGTCCTGGTAGCTTGCAAACCAAACCACCGGTCTGGACTCGTCAATATTTTCATCCCACGAACTAAGACCTTCAATAAATTGCCAGCCATCAAAATCGACATGGCCATATAAATCAGTTTTCCATTCCTTCTCGACCCCAGGCTTATAAGTTAAGACAAGTATTCGTTTCCAGCCCATTCGTTTGGCAAATTCGTATGCCGTAAAAGTTTTTCCGAAACGCATTTTCGCGTTCCACAGATAACGTGGAGGTTCTATATCGTCTTTGTATTTATTGAAATAATCGGACGTTTCCTGAATGAACCTCTCTTGTTCTGGGCGTGGTTTAAAATCCTTTTTATTATTTGAAGATTCGGGTCTACCAGATTTTATACCTTTTATGACTTGCTTGATAACTTCAAGGTCAACATCATACCATTCTCCAGCAATTTGTTGGTGTCCAAAATTCTTCAACCATTTATGCACTAAATGATCCATAAAGAATTCACCAGAATCTGTAACGGCCGGCTCATAATGCACGATTTCATATTGCTTATTTGGCGTCTTAATAAGGCCTTCCTCGATACGCTCTTTTACTGCATCGAAATCGCTGCCGCTTTTAGCGACACGTTCAGTATATCCGATTTTATAACCAGGTTGATTCGGCGAGCTATAAACATAAATTTGTGGACGTTTAGCATAGTGAAGTAAATTATTTGCCATACAAATTATTCCTCCTTTCCACTCGATATTCTTTTTCTGGAGGATCAAAATATAATTGGTTCAAAAAGTTTTGGAAATTATTAAAAATCTCACAGGCTCTTTCGTATAATTTTTCAATCGGCATATCTCTTATTTCTAAATTTTTCCCCTCAAGAAGCAAATCAAAGTTATTGTCGTCATTCATGAAAATATTGTTCGATCCGGTTATGATGAGTAATTTTCTATCGTGAGCAATATAATTTCTAATTTCTTTTATGTCATGATATTTGCCCATCATTTTTTCTATTTTTGGTTTATTAATTGCTGTATTCTTTTTAAGAATTTTTGATATCTCTTTGCACATAGATTCTAATCCTTGAATATTGTTCTGTATTTTTTTAATTTCCCGCTCGTCATCGCACAATGAGTAAAATTCTGAAATATATTTTTGCATAGATTCATCCAGCAATGCGACCATTTGTACGATTTCGACGAACATTTTCATCTGCTCATTAGTTAAACCAGTATTTATCATTTCATCTCCTTTATTAAACTATTAATAAAATCTTGTTCCTCATTCGTAATGCCGTAGCGTTCGTATAATTTTTCATCTGTCCATTTTTCGTGCATATTTAAATCCGGAACAAAGCCATACACTTTCGATGTTGCATCTTGCGTAACTTTGCGAAGCGATACTAAAAACCTAAAGAATCTGGTTTTTATATATGATTCCAAATTTTTAGCTTCATCTTCAGTTTTAAAATGATTCACGACGATATAGGTTTCTGTACATATCTCGTTCGGACCAATAGTAAATGGTTCTGTCAATATATTGTTTGGGAAAACGCCAGACCCTTCAGCCGCCTTTGGCAAAAGAACCTTGTAGTCCGCAACTATTTCTTTACCTTTGGTGACGTAAGTTTTATATGTGTAACCGGTTTTTCTATAAGCGAATATTTTGTATTTATCTGGATTATTAATTTCATCTATTTTGTCAAAATTAGTTGCGAGTCCAAACGGCTTACGGCTAGACACCTTTTTATCTAACGTCTCTTCATTTTTCTCGGAAACCTTTTTTAGAATGGAAATTGCCTGATTCTATCGTATAAACACATCGTATTCGTCCAAAAAACGTTTTAGTCGGAGAAAGCTCTTCATCTTTAATGATGGTCTGCACTTCGCATTTTCCACTATATGACGAATCCCACACAAAATACGAAACGCCACCCTTAATTTCTACACCAGGGAAACAATCTTTCGCATCAGGGTAATCAACAAGTTTTTTAATTCTTCTGTCATGAATCATTTCTTCTCTAAAATCATCTAGACCCTTCCCACCAGCAAACCAGCGCGACGGGATAATAAATGCCATATATTGTGGATTTAATTTTTTAGCTTGTCGAACAAAATAATGATAAATTGGAGCTGCGCTCGCTCCATTACCACCATCGTTTAATTGGTATGGTGGGTTCCCAACAATTACATCAAAATGCATATTTTTTATCTCCTCCGGTGTTAAATGAATAAAGTTATAAGCATGGCGTTCACGCGTCTCGTCACGATCTAGCTCGCCGCCTTGTTTGTTTCCGCAATAAATACACGAACCATTTTTGTAAGTGTGCGGCCTATTATCGTATGAAATATTTCCATTTTCATTATCAAAATGCGCGATAGATTTTTCATTATTGGCGGTTTTAGACGTATAAACACTACGTCTACTCATCAAAGCCGTTAAATCGGTCAGAGCAATTCCATAAAGCATGTTCTGGAAAATATGGCGACGTCTTGCTTCTTCATCTGGGAAAGCATCTCTCAGCCCAACTATCAAGCGTTTGGCTATTTGCCTTAAGAAAATTCCGGTTTTTGTGGCCGGATCTAGCCATTTCAAATCCGGATTAGACCAAACTTCTGTCGGAAACAAATCAAGGATTTTCTCGACCAATTCTGGCGGCGTAAAAACTTCATCCGAAGATAAATTCGCAATACAATCAAGAATATCCGGCATACGATTATTTCTAATTAACTGCGAAGCAATTGATTTTCCACTCATTTTTCCTAATTCGTTATTTTCCATTTGCTTTCTCCTCATTTAATAAACTTTGTTGTTTGATTGGTTCTGGTGGCGGGCTATCTTTCGGTATTTCGATCGGTTTCAATTCTGAGAAGTTGACAAGCGGATATTCCTTAATTGCCTTGTCGATTCCGTTTTCCATATCAACAAGAGAGTAAACTCGACGTTTAAATTTGCCTTTTACTGGCGTAGAATACTCAACGAAGAAAATTTTTTCTTTACCGTTGAGCATGTCGCTAACAATAAAGTTCGTGTTCATAATTTCCTCCATTGCGAGCAGAAAATCCTTTGTAGTTTTCTTTGGCAAATAATCAAAAATAACGCCACGCAGGCGTTTTTTTACATTCAAAAATATTGTCTTCGGCAATATCGACGCCGTAAATTGTGGAAAGAATTTTTAAAACAGAGAACTCACGATTCTTGGGGTGCCACTCTATTCTGTCGGTTTTAAGATGATCCAGACGTTGCCTAAGGATCTCTTCAAGAAAATTTCCGTTTCCACAAGCTGGTTCCAAGAATCTCCAGTAACGGTTAGAAGTAGCCTGAGTAAGAGCTAGGATATTATCGACTTCGCGTTTTCCAGTAAAAACCTCCCCACGGTCACGAACGCGAGATTTTGATTTTATCTGATTAGTTTTGGGCTTTGCCGACCCATCGCTTGTCATCTCTGTTGTTACTTTCTTTTGCAACAGAGCGATACTAAAAGAGGACCCCGACGAGAGTCCTTATAAGTTTACATACCCAAAATTGGACGTCCCGGCTGAGTCCTAATCATTTTAACAACAGAGAGACGACAAGTCTTGAGCTGTCCGAGACGCCCAATTTCTGTCATCTCGAACAAAAGATGTAGTATCTCTGTTGATAGTTGCTTCTGTTGTAAAATTAAATTGATTAGGACTCTTTAATTATATCATATTTGATAGACTTTTAGTATGCGTCGTCCATAAAAAGTTTGGTATAATAGTAATATGATAGCGCATGTGAGAGGTACGATTGCTGAGAAATTTGGCAATTCGATAATTATTGATGTTTGTGGGGTGGGGTATGAGGTGACGGTGCCGACGCCGGATTTTGAGAGTGTGCTTCTGGGTGAGGAGCGGAAGTTTTATACTTATCATCAAGTGCGAGAAAATGCGGAGGAGTTGTATGGGTTTTCGAGCCTCGCGGCGAAAAAGATTTTTGAACTTTTGATTTCGGTGCAGGGGATTGGGCCGAAGGCGGC